>CAJWYI010000014.1 GCA_913049815.1 uncultured Gammaproteobacteria bacterium | reverse complement strand
GATCTACACCCCGTGTTCAGGAACAGCACCGATAGACTCAGAAGCTCGCTGGGACGCTACGCACCCATCGCGGTGGATGTTATCTATGATCATTGCCTGGCCCGTAGCTGGGACAGTTTGATTGAAGTGGATCTGCCTCAGTTTTGTAATGAAACTTATGCCGCTTGGGAAAGTCACAGATCCGCAATGCCAGAATCTGCTCGCAACATGGCCGATGCTATGGCACAACATCGGTCGTTTGAGCGGTACCATGAGGCTTCATTTATAACGCGCACATTGAAAGCGGTATCTCAGAGAGCACGGAAGCAGAATCCATTAGCGGATGCCATGCCAGCTATCCAAGAACATCTATCCGCGCTGGAAGCCGATTTCCTGGTCTTCTTTCCAGAGCTTGTGTTGTACGTCAAGGAAACTATGGCGACGCTCACCGTTGACCAGTCATCAGAAGAAAGGACACGATGATGTCAGTTCTGCTCCAACGACTACCTTCACACGGCATCACTAACGCCGTTGTCGCGTTCGGCTGTGCCGCAATGATGGGCGTTGCACTTTACATGGAACACGCGATGCTACTGGAACCTTGCCCGTTGTGTGTGATGCAGCGTGTCATGGTGATCTCTGTCGGCATAGTCTGCCTGCTCGCATTCATCCATGGCCCACGCGGACCGGGACTCCGGCTATACGGCGGTGTAGCGCTTATTTGCGCGGTTGTCGGAGGTGGGCTGTCATCCCGACAACTTTGGCTACAAAGCCTGCCCGCTGACCAAGTCCCTGCATGTGGTGCGTCTCTTGATTATCTGATGGAGGTATTTCCGTTGACGGAAGTACTAGCGATGGTCCTGTCCGGCGACGGCACATGTGCCGAAGTGAAGTGGTCATTACTCGGTATCACTATACCCGGATGGACGCTACTGGGCTTTATCGGGCTGGGATCGGTAATGACCTGGCAGATCCTTCGCCCACTGCCGAAAGCGAGCTGACAAACAGCTCAGCGTTCCTGGGCAGGCTGATGAATCCTCTGTTCGCGGTTCTCCAGACCCTCTTGAAGACCTCCAATCGTGTAAATCACTTCGTGCATGTGATCAGAGGAAACCCTTAGTCCCAGGGGCGAGGCAGCTGGTGTTCGTAGAAAATACCAAACTTCATTGGAAACTCCCGATCGGTGATTCGAATACAGACTCATTAAGGACCCGCCAGAGATGCCCGTCAAATTCGCTATAATCGCAGCGAACAGTAGCGAGGATCACTGATGACACGCCGGTTTCCAACAACACGCATGCGCCGAATGCGTGCCGATAACTTTTCCCGGCACCTGATGCGTGAACATCAATTGACGCCGAACGACCTGATCTATCCGGTCTTTGTCATTGAGGGCGAGAGGCAAACCGAAGCCATCGCCAGTATGCCCGGCATCTCAAGACAATCGGTAGATCTGCTAGCGAAAGAGGCATTGCATCTGAATGAGCTAGGGATCCCTGCCATTGCGATTTTTCCTGTGGTAGAGGAGGGCGTCAAATCACTAGACGGTGCAGAAGCGTACAATCCTAATGGTCTGGTGCAACGCTGTATTCGCGCGGTTAAGGAATCGGTCCCCTCCCTGGGGATTATCACCGATGTCGCCCTGGATCCATACACCAGCCACGGGCAGGACGGACTTATCGACGACGCCGGATACGTCATGAACGACGAGACCGTCGATGTCCTTGTGAGGCAAGCCCTGTCACATGCAGACGCGGGCGCCGATGTTGTTGCACCATCGGACATGATGGATGGTCGTATTGGCAATATCAGGGATGCGCTTGAGAACAACCAACACCGTAATACCCGTATTCTTGCCTATTCCGCCAAATACGCATCGTCGTACTACGGACCATTTAGGGATGCGGTCGGCTCGGCCACTAACCTTGCCGGTGGTGACAAGTACAGCTATCAGATGGACCCGGCGAACGGCGATGAAGCGCTACAGGAGGTTGCCATGGACCTAGAAGAGGGCGCCGACATGGTGATGATCAAACCTGGTCAGCCCTACATGGACATCATCCGACGTGTCAAAGACACGTTTGGCGTACCAACGCTCGCCTACCAGGTCAGCGGCGAATACGCGATGGCAAAAGCCGCAATTGAAAATGGCTGGCTTACCCGTGACATCATTGCCGAGTCCCTCGTTGGCTTTAAGCGTGCGGGTGCGGATGCGATTCTCAGTTATTTTGCAAAGCAAGTTGCTGAAGATCTCCTCAGATAGACTTTCATTCGTCAACCACCAACCTAATTTGTTGTCACCATCAGATCAAGCGCTTAGGATACGTAGAAATCGCAGCGTCTTTAAACAGAATAAACCGCAGGAGAAGCCCCAACAATGAGCGACATCACACATGTCACAGACGAGTCCTTTGAAATCGATGTACTGACTGCCGATCTACCCGTACTGGTCGACTACTGGGCTGAATGGTGTGGTCCCTGCAAGGTAATTGCACCCATTCTTGAAGAAATCGCAACTGAGTACCGCGACAAGATGCACGTATGCAAGATTGATATCGAAGCCAACGACGAGACGCCGCCCAAGTATGGGATACGCGGTATTCCAACGCTCATGTTGTTCAAGGACGGCAATGTCGAAGCCACCAAAGTGGGCGCCTTGTCTAAATCTCAACTTACCGCTTTTTTGGACAGCAACATCTGAAAACAACCTCGTTCATCGAAAAAACCCCTCGATTATCGAGGGGTCCGCATCGAAAAAATCGGTTGACATCCCACCCAAAAACGGCCATTTTGCACATCCGACGGCGACACAATCTGCTGTTTCGGGATCATCTCAAGCGTTCTTTCTGATCCCAACGGGTCGACATCACCCTAGTCTACCCGGCTCCTAAACCCAAATCTTTCGTCATCCTTTTCTTTTCTACTCTTCATTCTTTTTCAACTTGAATAATGTCGCTAAGCGGCTATCACACCTACTATGAATCTAACTGACCTTAAGACAAAACCTATTCCTGAACTGCTAGAAATCGCCCGCGAAATGGGCATGGACAACATCGGCAGATCACGTAAACAGGAGATCATTGCAAGCGTCCTCCGCAAACACGCCAAGAGCGGAGAAGCGATCTACGGGGATGGTACATTGGAAATTCTGCAGGATGGCTTCGGATTCCTCCGATCACCGGACAGTTCCTATCTCGCTGGTCCAGATGACATCTACGTTTCACCAAGCCAGATCAGACGGTTCAATCTTCGAACCGGCGACTCAGTATCCGGAAAAATCCGTCCGCCCAAAGACAATGAGCGATACTTCGCCCTTCTCAAGGTCGATCAGATCAACTTCGTCGATCCTTCGGAAACCAAAAACAAAATCCTCTTCGAAAATCTGACCCCTCTTTTTCCGGATGAAGCACTGACACTCGAAGCCGGTAATGGCAGTACTGAGGACCTAACGGCTCGGATCATTGACCTCACGTCACCAATTGGTAAAGGTCAGCGTGGTCTGATTGTATCCCCGCCTAAGGCAGGCAAGACCCTGATCTTGCAGAACGTCGCTCAGTCAATCATGCGTAACAATCCAGAGTGTCATCTCATCGTGTTGCTGATCGATGAACGACCCGAAGAAGTCACCGAGATGCAACGCTCTGTACGTGGAGAAGTCGTCGCGAGTACCTTCGATGAGCCGCCTTCACGTCACGTGCAGGTAGCCGACATGGTCATCGAAAAAGCCAAGCGTCTCGTCGAGCACAAAATGGATGTCGTTATTCTGCTTGACTCCATCACTCGACTGGCACGCGCATACAATACTGTGATCCCGGCTTCCGGCAAGGTATTGACAGGGGGTGTTGATGCCCATGCACTGGAGCGACCCAAGCGCTTCTTTGGTGCCGCTAGAAACATCGAGGAAGGCGGTAGCCTAACCATTATTGCAACGACCTTAATCGATACTGGATCCAAGATGGACGAGGTGATCTACGAGGAGTTTAAAGGAACGGGCAACATGGAATTGCACCTAGAGCGAAAAATCGCTGAGAAACGTGTCTATCCAGCAATCAATATTCGTCGTTCAGGAACACGTCGAGAAGATTTGCTGATGTCCGAAGAGGACCTTCAGAAGGTCTGGATCCTCCGCAAGATTCTTCACGATATGGATGATCTGGCGGCAATAGAGTTTCTGCTTGACCGTATGAAAAAAACGAAAACCAACGAGGAATTCTTTGCCTCAATGAGGCGGAACTGACACGTCACGTGCCTCAGGAGTTACGTTGCTCTGTCCGGTCGATAGAGTACTTCAACCACGACACACGAAAGGTGGTGATGGATGTCCCACCCGGTGCGGACCTATCGTTCAATGCCGGCCAGTATCTGGAGCTTCATATTCCAGAAAAAAAGTGTCCGTTTTCCATCGCCAGTTCGCCGCATCAGCGGGACCTGATCGAGTTACATATTCGACCAACACCAGGGTCCGAGGACTCTCAACACATCGAAGCGATACTGGATAATGCCCGTGAGCTGACGATCACGATTCCGAAGGGCGACTGCTATCTGACGTCATCTCCGCCACGCCCTCTGATACTGATCGCCGCAAGTACAGGCGTCACGCAGATGAAAAGCATCATTGAGTTTATACTTCACCATGGCGTCGTACAGCCCATCGCATTGTATTGGGGCGTCGTCGCAGATAGCGACCTGTATATGAACGACCTCTGCGAATCCTGGGCACAACATGATCTGGTAACCTACGAACCTGTCGTCAGTGAACCCGAAACTTCCCCAGACTGGACTGGTCGAACGGGGCTTGTCGGAGATGCCGTCCTCAGTGACTTCGAAGATCTCTCGGACGTCTCGGTTGTTGTCGGCGGCGGGCCGGCGATGGTCTATGCGACGCTAGACCGGTTTGTAGAGCGTGGCCTGCCTGAAGCGAACATGCAGTCAGATATTTTCAGCTATGCACCGCGCCCCACCGACTGAATCATCTCCTGATCGCCTGCTTCAGGTATTCACTCCCGCGCTTGTAGTCACCTTCGAATGAAGCCAGGAGACCCAGCCGTTCGCTGGCGAGCGGCCTCGGAGATAGCGCTAGGCTGCGTTCATACGCTTTTTGCGCCTTAGCATAGTCGTTGGACTGCTCGAGCATCAATCCTAGACCGAGATGGTAATCAGCGTCCTCACTATGACCGCTTCTCCAACCATTCATCGCTTTCAGCCTCGCCGTCAAGGTATCAGACCCCAGTTGTCCGTACGCGACCACCAAATCCGGATGCCACTTTTGATCCAACGAACGCTTTAGCATCTGCTCTTTTGCGGAGTCTTTCGATAGCTGCTGTACACAGGCGAGTATCACCTCGGTTGAGATCAGTTCAGAAGGTAATCGATCAAGCTGCTTTCGTCGTTCGCCGTCTGTCGAAACTTCCAGTGTCACGAGAGACAGCGCACAAGATCTTGCGATCGACATGAGCTCGTCACCACCGACGCGAATCATCGAAGGTAGATATTCCTTAAGGTCATGCCAATGCTCCAAGGCTGACAGCGTGCGAGCACGCATCAGTAACACGTGGTCGTTGTCTGGCGCATCAGTGAGAAACGTCAACGCCTGCCCCCAATCTCGACGCGTGATAGCCATCTCAGCACCGGCGACCGCAAGCGCCGAACCCAGTCCATTATCAACGCTTGCCGCCTGCTGAAGGTATTCATCGCGCTTGTCAGCGCGTCCTTCCGCATTTGCCGAACGGGCAGCCCAGAGCAGGTTCATCGCAGGAACCTCGCTGTAATCCAGACCTGAGACAAGATAGCGTTCGGCGCGCTCAAACTCCCCTTGGCACATTAACGCCATACCACGCATGGTCAGGCTCGTGGCCTTTTCCTTTCGTCGGGCTATGCGCCAGGCAGAAATGCGACCACCAGAACTTATCAACATCGCGATAAACCGATAACCGTAGCGAACCCCTATCGCTCCCGCCACGATCAAGGCCAGTAATAACCAGAGACTCGTCTGGAAGGTATGCCCGGCGTAAGAGACCAGTACATATCCAGGATCTCGATGCATCAATGTCCCGAGTAGAACCGCGAATAGAACAATCACAAACAGGTAGATCAACGTCCTGCTCAAGCGCCGCCCCCCGCGCCATCGATCGACGGCTCCGCGCGCCGCTGAATCGCACGTACCAATCTCAACGAGACGCTGACATCGGGTATTTCACGTGTGATGTCGATATTTTCTAGATCATTGAGCGTCGCAAGGACCGTATTTGTTTCGACATCCTGATCATCAAAGTAGCGGGACACCCAGACCCTAGCATCCCCCAGGCTCGCGACAAAAATCTCCTGTTTACCTCTCAGCAGCGCCAACTGCGCCAACTGATACTTCATCACGAGATTCTGCCGGAGGTAGTATTCCTCTTTTGCCGGCAGCACAGGGCGAATACGCTCGCCTGAAACGCGATAATCAACGAGCCCAGTAATTTGATCTCCTATTGCACTGAGCATCGCCGTCAGTCGCTGCATCAATGTGGTACTTCCATCAGCCTGTGTTTCGGGAGGCGCCTGAACGTCTTTATGGTACGTCAGCTGACGCTGCTGTAGCACATCCACCCTACCAATCAGGGCGTTCAGACGGAGAAAAATTCCCTCGGTATCCAATTCCGACACCGCACCCAATGACGCAAGGTCCTCTGCAAGGCTGGCACGCAACTCAAATATCTTGAGTCCACGAGCATCTGCAAGGATGTCATCCGCTGATTGGATTAAAGAGATCGCTGATGGTACATCTCGATCCATCAACAGCCGCTGACTGGCCAATCGCAGTAGATATTCACTTTCCGCTAGCAACCAGTCTTCCCGAGCTGGAACCATGAGTTCGCGGACTTCAGTCCTTTGCGCGGCAAGAGCATCGTCAACCTTAGCGAGTATTACATTCGGATCGACAGCATTGACCTGATCCTCGAAGTCGCCCATTCGAGCGGCGAGAGACGAAAGTTCAGCGCTAGTTGTTTTCGCTGCTTGATTTCCAGAAGCTTGTACTGCCCTCAGTTCCGCCATTGCCAGCTGATTGCGGGCAAGCTCAGCGGGGATGGAAACAAACTGCTGATCGATTCGCTGTTGCTCCACGTAGACATAAGCCAGTCCTGCGGATGCCACAAGAGCGATCACCAACGCGGCCAGTGACCAGACTGATGTGGTCGACGATCCGGGGGGCGTATCCGTACCGGAGGAACGCGGCCTTCTACCCGAAGGCCGAACATTCACTTTTACAGTGTGATCGTTCGGCGCATTGTCTGGTAAAACAGCTTCTCGGTCAGATCGCTTGGCGTCTTCTTCGCTCATATCTCTGTTAAGTTTATCGTCAACAATGATGCCGGCATCAGCCAGTCTTTGTCAGCCAATCTCTAGCATCTTTGATAGAGGCTACAACCGCATCCTGCCCGACGTTTTGAGAGATTAGCACCTTTTGAAACCCGATGGCGGTAGCCTTCTTCGCGATTCGATCAGACAACGCAACCAGCACCTGACGCTGAACTGGAACCTTCGCCAGCACGGTCTTCAGAACAGGCAGGACCATGCTATTATAGGCAGGGATGACATAGCCGCCCGGTCGGTCTTCAAACTCCTCCGGAATCACAGGTACACGCCTGTACGTCGTCATGCACTCGACCGACGCCTTTCTTTGCGCCAAAGTCGTCGCTAGATCATCAAGACCATCCGCCCCTTTGACAATAAGAATCGTAGAACCTTGCGGCGACATCAGGGATGGCAACGCCAACAGTCCAGCACTCCCACTCTCTTCTGGGAAATTGACGTTTGAGATTCCCTCGCTCAGCAGCGCTGTCGCGGTCTGCGGACCCACGGCATACCAATTGAGATGCAAAGGCCACTGCGGCCAGAATTGACTCAGTCGGGGCAAACCCGTGAGAACAGCATGCTGGCTGATAAAGATCACATGATCGACACGATCCAGGCTCATCGCCAGCTGTCTTGACTCACTCCCGCCATCCACCGCTTGTATCTCTGTCATCGGCGACTCCATGACTGGCCACCCGAAGGACTGGGCACTGTTCGCCAATCGATCGTTGCTACCAGCGGGTCTGATCAACAGCAACATCGGTGTCACAGCGTGGCATCACCGGATGTCATCAGATTCTGCACATTCTGTTCTTGCAATTGCTGCAGCAGCGTCTCGGCAACTTTTTCGAAAGGGCCAATGACATTTGATCGTAACTGGTGAGTTCCTCCGACGTCGGCAACAAACGCTGATATTTTTGCAAGCTCACCAGCATGGCCATCGTTGACGGGTTCTGCATGCACCCCTACGGGAAGGTCACATGTTGCAAACAATGATGCGGTGACCTGCCGTTCAATCGCAGTACAACGAGAAGTCACAGGATGATCGAGCTCTTCAACCAATGTTGAGATCGGATCTCCTGTGCCCTGATCGCGACACTCAACCACTATGGCACCCTGACCTGCGGCGGGTACCGACGTCTCTACAGGCAGGTAATCGACGATGGCATCGTCGAGTCCCAGACGTTTCAGGCCGGCGACCGCCAATACGATGGCATCAAAGTCTCCTGACCGCAGTCTGCGGAGTCGTGTATCCACATTCCCGCGTAACTCCTCGAAGATAAGATCCGGTCTTCGGTGTGCAAGCTGAAACCGTCGTCGCAGACTGGACGTAGCAATTCGAGCACCAGCAGGCAGCTCATCGAATGTCGCCTGATCAGACAACAAGGCATCACGTGGGTCTTCTCGCTCGAGCACAGCAGTCAGCTTGAGCCCCCCAGCAACGACAGAAGGAACATCCTTCATGGAATGCACGGCAATATCCGCTTTCTCTTCAAGTAAGACCGTCTCCAGTGCCTTGATAAAGACACCTCTCCCTCCAATGGCCGTCAGCGGTGAGGCCTGATCACGATCACCTTCGGTGGTCACTCCCACCATCTGAACCTCCAAATCCGGTGCGATCCGCTGCAACTGGGTACGGACATAGGTCGCCTGCCAGAGGGCAAGCTGACTTTTTCGGGTCGCAATTCGGAGTGTTTTCATCAGGGCAACGCTCAGCACGAAAGACCGCTGCGACGTTAGGGAGATCAGTCATAAAGTGCAAGCGGGATGGCACAGGCCCTTCAAGAGGGTCCATCGCGACCAGGGCATTTCGGTCAATTCGCACCACCTTTCCACCAAACTCGTTTTCTAGATCGCGCAGCTTACCGTCAATGAGCACTTCAACATTCTCCTGATGCACGGTGGAGTATTTGTGGTCTGTCTGCTCCTGCCTTCGAAGTTAATGCTGCAGATAGAACTATCGGAACGCGATTCCACACATGAATCCCGCAATTAATACATATCGCATCACGGTCCAGGCCCTATACTTCTGCCAGTTGGATTTGCCGATGAGAAAAACTCGCTCAGCACACCGAAAAATCCGATCAACACGAGTATGCGCGTGAAGCCAATCACCTTTGCGAACATATTCTTCATCCGCATCAAATTCGGTCGCGAGACGCATAAGGCGCCCTCTGAGACCAGCACTGTCCATTGAACAAATAACGACGTCAGACCCAGTCAAAGTCTGTCAACGTGGATGTGGCCAATACCAGCGCCAAATACAGCAAGTCTGTGATCAGGACCAAAAACAGAATACTCTGAGCTTGACAGAGTTCCGAGAGGAAAAAGTCTTCCACCTCTATCCATCATTTCCCTTATTCATTGTTTTCGCTTCACCGGTACGCCCGCCGCCGAGTATAGAAGATCACCTGCACGTTGCTATAATCGCCCTCCTTTTCGCCGGTTTGAGCCGGTAGGGTCTGCCAAGGTTCCTTGTGCTTGAACGAACCAAGGCAACGCTCCCGACAGTCCCACAAGACAGGTCCGATCATGGTCGACAACCACGAGTCAACAACATCCGGCAAGACCAAACAGAAGCTTTGGGATGGCCGCTTCCAGGAGGCCACCGATGCCTTCGTAGAAGCTTTTACCGAATCAGTCAGCTTTGATAAGCGATTGGCTGAAGTCGACATACGCGGGTCCATTGCTCATGCGACGATGCTCAACACAGTGAAAGTACTTACTAACGAAGAGGCGGACGCAATCATCTCTGGACTAGAGACTATCGCCCATGACGTACGAGAAGGCACGTTTACCTGGTCGACTGCACTCGAAGATGTGCACATGAACATTGAACAGGCACTGACTGATCGTATTGGTGACGTCGGCAAAAAGCTCCATACAGGACGCTCCCGTAATGACCAGGTGGCGACAGACATCAGGCTCTACCTTAGACAAGTCTGTGACGGTGTCATCCACCAACTCACCATACTTCAACTCGGCATCCTCGGTCTCGCGGAGACCGAGTCGGAAACCATCATGCCCGGTTTCACCCATTTGCAGGTCGCACAGCCAGTTACCTTTGGACACCACCTCATGGCCTGGCAATCCATGCTTGAGCGCGACATGGCACGATTCGCCGATTGTCGTAAGCGCATCAATGTCTTACCTCTGGGCTCAGCCGCCCTTGCGGGAACCAGTTACCCCATCGATAGAGAGCTCACGCGTCAACTGCTCGAATTCGAAAGCATCTCAACGAACTCGCTCGATGCGGTGAGCGATCGGGACTTTGCCATCGAGTTCGCTGCTGCTGCCAGCCTGACCATGATGCACTTGTCACGCTGGTCCGAAGAGCTGATCCTCTGGACCTCCGCCCAGTTTGATTTCGTTAGTTTGCCCGATCGCTACTGTACCGGCTCATCGATCATGCCGCAGAAAAAAAATCCGGACGTCGCAGAGTTGACCCGTGGTAAAACCAGCCGTGTCTACGGCCACCTGACCGCGTTGCTTGTACTCATGAAGGGCCAACCGCTCGCATATAACCGCGACAATCAAGAAGACAAAGAGCCATTATTTGATGTTGTTGATACTTTGTCGTCAGTGCTAATCGCTTTCTCAGACATGATCCCGGAGTTGGTCTCAAAGAAGGACAATATGCTGCGCGCGGCCGCGACAGGATTCTCAACCGCGACCGATCTTGCCGACTACCTAGTCAGAAAGGGTATTCCTTTCCGCGACGCCCATGGCATTGTTGGCAGGCTCGTTTCCGAATCTGAAAAACAAGGTGTTGATCTCGCAGACCTGTCTCTAAGCACCCTGCAGGGCGCTTGTCAAGTCATTGAAGACGACGTCTTCGAATACCTGACACTGACGGGATCGGTCAATGCGCGCAATCATCCAGGCGGAACCGCGCCTTCGCAGGTACGTGCTTCCGTCGCCGCTGCTCGAGAAAGACTTCAATGAAGACTCGTGCCAGCACGCCAGTTAGGAGACGAGTCTTTATCCTGATCCTGACCACTTTGGTGATGTCTGCCTGTGGTCAGAAGGGTCCACTTTTCCTGCCCGAGAGGGATGTCACTGAACACCAAAGCGAGTCTAGATTTAAAAGGTCAGCACGAGGACTGGACCTGTGACGTTCCACTATCAGGACAGTTATCTGCATGCGGAACAGGTTTCCCTGCAACACATCGCCTCGGCACATGGTACACCCAGTTTCGTCTACTCCCGTTATCTGATAGAGGCCGCGTTCGATCAACTTGATCGTGCATTTGCTAATCGCCCCCATCAGATCTGCTATGCCGTCAAAGCAAATAGCAACCTGGCCATTCTGGGTATACTGGCACGCTGTGGTGCAGGTTTTGACATCGTCTCAGGCGGAGAACTGGCCAGGGTTGTTGCCGCCGGGTGCGATCCACGTCGCATAATCTTCTCCGGCGTCGGTAAACAGGTGTGGGAAATCGACCAGGCGTTAACTGCCGGGATCGGTTGTTTCAATGTCGAATCACGTTCCGAACTCGACAAGCTCGCGGAACGAGCGGCGGCGCATGGAACCATTGCGCCTGTGTCCATACGGGTCAACCCAGATGTCGATCCTGGCACTCACCCCTACATCTCGACAGGTCTGAAAGAGAACAAATTCGGCGTAAATGCAGTCGAAGCGCTTGCGCTATACAGACTGGCCGCCGACCATCCGTCTCTCGAGGTCATTGGGCTTGACTGCCACATCGGTTCTCAGATTTCCGACATTCAGCCTTTCGAAGACGCATTGCTTCGCCTACTGCCACTCGTTGACCAGCTGACACGCGAACATATCTCATTGGAACATCTGGACCTGGGCGGCGGTCTGGGTGTGACGTATCAGAACGAGGCAGCACTCGACCCAGTTGCCTACGCCCAGATGGTGGACAAGCATCTCGGTGACCGTGAACTGACCATCATGCTCGAACCAGGTCGTAGCCTTGTCGCTAACGCAGGCATTCTTTTGACGCGTGTAATCACTATCAAAGAAAACGAAAATCGTCATTTCGCCGTCGCAGATGCCGCCATGAACGATCTGATTAGGCCCGCCCTCTATCAATCCTGGCAGGACGTGAAGCCCATCAGTGAGGTGGCGACGGTGAAGCCACAGCATTTTGATATTGTGGGCCCCATCTGTGAAACCGGAGATTTTCTCGCAAAATCACGCGAACTCAGTCTCACTGAGGGAGACCTTATCGCGATTTTCTCCTCAGGCGCTTACGGATTCGTGATGAGCTCCAACTACAACTCAAGACCTCGCGCAGCAGAAATACTTGTCGATGGTGACCAAGCGGTCGTGATCCGAGAACGAGAATCGCTTAGCGATCTGTGGCGGGGTGAAACAACGTTGCCTCCTGAGGGGGACTGATCGGTTTGCATCCTGGTGTACTCTGGGTAATCTTGACGAATCACCTTTGATGGGAAACACCATGCTTGCCCGATTTACCAAGATGCACGGCCTTGGTAATGACTTCGTATTGCTTGATCTAGTCAGCCAGAATGTCCGCATGGATGCGGAATTTATCTCACGGATCGCAGATCGACATACGGGCATTGGGTTTGACCAGTTACTCGTTGCCACGCCACCTACCCGACCCGATCTGGATTTCGCCTGTACGATCTATAATGCCGACGGCAGTGAAGCCGAACAGTGCGGTAATGGGATGCGCTGTTTTGCCCGCTTCGTCAGAGACCGCGGACTGACGACCGCTGACGTGATACACATCGAAACCAGCAATCGCACGGTGACATGCTACGTCGCCGGAAACGATATCGTCGTCGACATGGCAGCGCCCGAGCTGAACCCCGTCGATATTCCTTTTACGGCAGACCAACAAGCCGTGCTATATCCATTGGATGTGCCGGATGCAGGTCGACATTGCATTGCCATTATCAGCATGGGAAATCCGCACGCCGTTTTGACGGTCGACAACGTCGATACGGCGCCGGTATCAGAGCTTGGACCTGTCATCGAACATCATGAGCGGTTTCCTAATCGGGTCAACGTCGGGTTCATGCAGATTATAACCAAAGACCACATTCGACTCCGTGTATTTGAAAGAGGGGTCGGCGAAACCAGCGCCTGTGGAACCGGTGCATGCGCAGCAGTTGTCGGTGGGATCTTGCAGGGATTGCTGGAACAATCTGTCACAGTGACCCTGCCAGGGGGTGACCTAACAGTAAAGTGGCAGGGCGGTGACTCCCCCGTAATGTTGTCGGGTCCTGCAACCAGGGTCTATGAGGGCCGTGTTCACATCTAAGCGCATACAACTCAGCCAGGAGACAGGATGAACCCATCGGACACCAGTCCCGCACAGGAATCAGACGCACTCAACGATTCGGCAGTGACACGCTATCTGGAGGCGCATCCAGACTTCTTTGTAGAGCGTGATCAACTGCTCATGAGTCTCCGAATCCCCAACCCACGTGGTGAGGCCGTTTCGCTGATGGACCGGCAGATCGCATTGTTGAGGGAGAGAAACGTTGAGAATCGAAGACTGATTGACGACTTCAAACGAAATGCGCTAAGGAATGAAGCGATCTTCCATTCAGTCAAGGCGCTCGTCCTTGCCCTGGTGCGATCGAAAGACGCCGATGCGTTTTATGCGGCGCTCGCTGTAGGCCTCCGAGATGAACTCGGTTTCACTGTCGGGCTTCTTTATGTGAGTGAAACCGATCAGCACGCAGAACGTATGAATGACATCGTCTATCGTTACCCTATGCGAGAGATGCCGAGATTTTATGTCGCACACTTCAAGCAGCACGATACCTTTATGGGACCACTGAGAGACGATGAACGAGCGTGGCTATTTCCAGAAGACAGCAGCGATGGTGACACTCCTTCGTCCGCAGCTGTTATCGCGCTTGATCGAAGCCCGTTGACATTACTAGCTCTGGGTCATGCGGAATCCGGCTACTTCAACAGTCAGCTCGATAACACGCTCTTGTCACTCATGACCGATGTCATGGCTTTGATATTACCCCGATACCGACCTACGGATGTCTGACTTGACGAAGTCACAAAGTCAAATCGACGACTTTCTCAACTATTTGCGTGCTGAGCGACGATTGGCAACCAATACCGTTGCAAACTATCAACGAGACCTGTCACACATAGCGAGCTTCTTCGCCGAGAGTACGCCGCAGCCAGGGCAATCGGTCTGGACCGGTCTTACCACTCACGACATCCGTGCATACATCAGCGCCCGTCATCAGCAGGGACTTGCGAGTGCCAGCCTTGCGCGATGCCTCTCAGCAGTACGTGCATTCTTCGACTACCTGACCCGTGAAGGCGTCATAAACACGAACCCCGCCATCGGAGTTGGACCTCCCAAGGGCAGTCGAAAACTACCCAAGACGCTGGATACGGATCAAATCAACCAACTCCTGTCATTCAACGATTCCAGTTGGCACGGGATCCGTGATCGTTGCATGTTAGAACTAATGTATTCCTCCGGGCTTCGCTTAAGCGAGCTGACAGAAATCCGACTCAACGACATCGATTGGCAGGAGAATATAGTTCGTGTGACCGGCAAAGGCAGCAAAACACGGGTACTACCCATTGGGTCTGTCGCTATCGAATGGCTTGAAAAATGGGTTGGGGTTCGCAACGAGATACCTCGCAAAATCAAGCAAGCAATCCTCCACGCCGAGTCCGACGCGCTATTCCTATCTCAGCGGGGTGAACCCATCTCTCCAAGAACTGTACAAAAGCGTCTCTCACAATGGGCACAGTCCCAACATGTCCACGGGGGGGCTCACCCACACATGCTGCGTCATTCGTTCGCAAGCCACCTGCTTGAGAGCAGCGGCAACTTGAGGGCCGTACAGGAACTGTTGGGACATTCAAACATCTCTACGACGCAGATCTATACTCACCTTGATTTTCAGCATCTCGCAGAGGTGTACGACAAAGCACATCCCCGGGCGCAAAAGAAAGGGGACACCAAATGACGGTGAGGGTCATCGCATTCGATCTGGATGACACACTGTGGCCTGTCAGGCCCGTGATCATGGGCGCAGAGAAAGCTCTGAATCGATGGCTGGGTGAATCAATACGAGAATGGCCCGCTGCGGCGCGCAACATGTCATCGATTCGCGAGACGATTCTCGCAAACGATCCTTCCCTGTCGTACCAGCTGACTGAGTTACGTTGCCAGTGTATCGCCCACGCTTTGCACCTTCGTGGTTACGAAAAGGCTCGACAGATTGCAGAAGAGGCGATGGCTGTTTTCCTCCATGCACGGCATGAAGTTGATTATTTTGACGGCACGGAGAGCTGTCTCAGCGAACTTTCAACACGATTCACACTGGGTGCACTGTCGAACGGAAATGCAGACGTCCGGCGCCTCTCAATCGCTTCACATTTTAGTTTTTCCTTTTCTGCCGAAGATGTTGGTGCACCAAAGCCTGCACCCAATCTCTTCGAGGCCGCACTATCCGAAACTGACGCCACGCCAGACGAGGTTGTTTACGTAGGCGACGATCCAATCCTCGATATCGATGCGGCCAATCGATTTGGCATGCGATCCATCCGAGTCATCAATGGGAAAACCTCTGATAAGGAGGGGGAAACCGAACCGGACCTAACCATTGAATATATCCGTGACCTACCCGAAGCGATTGGGCGGCTGTCCTGAGGATAGCCATTAGGGACAAGAGCTACGTCTGGGACAGCTCCCTGATTGTGTTTTTCAGGACGTCGAGGTCAGCAGGAATCACCTGCTTACGAGTGGGGAGCTCAGTTAACTGATCGAGTGTCGAATGACCAACCTCCGGGGTCCCAGACTGGCTGATCGCCTCGGAAAACTTTGCAGGATGTGCGGTCGAGAGGACTAGCTGAGAGACATCATCCCGATAGGTAGACGCTACATGCATCGCTACCGCCGTGTGCGGATCCAAGAGATACCCGGTTTGTTGAAAGACCTCACGGATTGTTCTCAACGTTTTGTCATTGTCGGCAACGCCCGACACAAAGCAGTCGTCCAGTACTCGCGTACTCATCGGGATATCAGCACGACCGTCACTCGCAAACTGCTTCATGAAACGTTTGACACGCGCGGTTGATCGACCCATGAGAAAATACAGATATCTCTCCAGATTACTGGAAACCTGGATGTCCATCGCAGGACTGTGGGTTTGAAGAACATCTTCCCTCGAGTAGACACCGGTCGAGAAAAAGCGATGCAGTATATCGTTTTCATTAGTCGCGAGAATGAAACGTCGGATGGGCAATCCCATTTGCCGTGCTATGTATCCAGCAAAAATATTTCCGAAATTACCCGTTGGTACGCAAACGTCAAACTGACCAGGTTGACCCAGTCGATACCACGCAAAAAAGTAATATACCACCTGCGCCAATACCCGGGCCCAATTGACGGAGTTTACTGCCGCCAGCGCGTATTCGTTCTTAAAGCTGATATCCGAGAACGTCTCTTTGAGTATTGACTGGCAGTCATCAAAACTTCCAATGACACCAAGGTTGTGCACATTCCTATCCAGGACGGTGGTCATCTGCAGTTCCTGCGTTGCACTAGTTCGACCTTCTGGGAACATGATGAAGATATTGATATTTCGCTTGCCACGAACACCCGCGATCGCAGCGCTTCCCGTATCGCCGCTGGTTGCCCCGACAATATTGATAGACCGCTCGTCACGTTCAAGAACCCATTCGAATACAGCACCCAGAAACTGAAGTGCCACGTCCTTGAAAGCCAACGTTGGACCATGGAACAACTCAAGTACGTGAACATCACCGACGGGAACGACCGGCGTGACTTCGGGGTGATCGAACGCCGAATAGGCGGTCTCGATCAGTTCGGACAGGACTTCGTGGGGGATGTCGTCAATATAATACGACATGATTATAGTCGCGAGTTCTGAATAGCTGGCTTCCGCCCAGCTTTCGAGCTCACCCGACACATCAGGAATCGAATCAGGAACCAGCAGACCACCATCGTCCGCGAGACCCATCATCACGGCCTCTATAAAGGACAAGCCAGACACCCCTCCTCGGGTGCTTTGATACTTCATGGTGACGCTTCCGCTGGAAAAGCCGCGTATTATAACCGCTCTCTCAGTTCGGCGAACCGATATCGGCCCAGATCAGGCTACAAAACAAGAAGGATGGGCGGGGTGTATTACAAAGTCACCCCTGACAGGTTTTCGCAATCGACGAGCTAAACTGCTTCGCTGCCGGTTTCACCCGTTCGGATTCGGATAACATCGTCGAGCGGAGAGACAAAGATCTTGCCATCACCGACCTTGCCGGTGTTGGCAGCCCCTGAGATTGCTTCAATCACAGCTTCGAGATTGTCGTCTGCGACGGCCACTTCAATTTTGACCTTGGGAAGAAAGTCAACGACATACTCTGCACCACGATACAATTCGGTGTGTCCCTTCTGCCGACCGAAGCCTTTCACTTCCGTGACGGTCATCCCTTTTACCGATATATCTGACAACGCTTCTTTGACGTCATCCAGTTTGAAGGGCTTGATAATTGCCGATACTAATTTCATTTGGTTTCTCCGTGGTGTGCGCCACTGTCAATTGAGACAGAATTTATCGAAATTCCCAACAAATCGCTACGTTGACGAATCGTTCGCCTGAGAGCTTCGATCAATCACGTCACTGACTTTCCTTTAAGTTCCCGTCATTATCCTTCTGCGTGACCGATCGAATGACTGCAATCGACACTGTCCTATCAGACCGTTATCGATCACAGACACACAAGCAATGACCGCCAGGGTGCTGTCTTGAAATTATTTTAACATCCGACATGCCGGTTGAGAGAACACTACTTTTCAATACATTAGAGCCATCCAGGGACACAATTGACCGTTAGTGCAGCATAGGAGTGTGTCATGACTGTTATGTGGACCATTCAGGCGCATCCTATGACTTGGAGTACAAGATGCAGGGGTACTCGCGGATGACCATCTCCGCTAACTGCCAGAGGATTCCAACGTCTCCGATCTACACAATGTACCGGAATCTAATCAGGGTTAAGCGTCCATAGAGTTTCGGTTAAACGTACTCGGGATGGCAGCGGTTGCCTCGGTCTCTGGCGGAGGTTTTGATCACGATCAGTCGAAAAGGCGAACTTTTCCTTCACACCACCATAGCGCCCCTGCTGTTTCGTTGGTCCGTGGTAGCAGTTCACCCAGACCCGGGAAAATGGCTCCAGCGCACCTTGGCTTTGCGTTCATGGATGGACTCCCGGACTACGGTCGGCATGTCCTCGAAATGTTACGCAAACCCCTGGCGTCCGGTCAGATCATGATCAGTCGAGCGGCCCATCAAACGAAGTTCTCAGCAGATTTCCAGTTAACTGCTGGACCAGACTGATCTAAACGTCGACATTAACCGCGTGGCCGTTCGAGACTTTGGAGGGCCACGCCACGCATCCTTTCAATCACATCAGACCATCCACAAGAAAGTCGTCGCGGCCCGAGAACCGATGATCGGTCGGTAGGAGATACATAACGCAGTATTGTCATCTGCCGCAGTGTCATCGGTGTGTGCTTTCAATACCGCTAACACTCATTACTTGGATAGCGACATGGATGGCCTTGGGATTTCGACGCGTGGGCACAAACGGCTATTAAAAGTGGCGGGAACGCTCACAGACCTAAAACCATCGGTTACCAATACCCGTCGTCACCTCGCCAAAGCAATCAGTTTACGACAGAGAAACCCTCGTCGTTAGACCTCTATCACCCCGAGGCGCAAATAATAACGAACGGAGCGAAAACGCGACTCATTCGAGTGCATCCAGCATGTAATCGACAATCGCCTTCAGGTCATCATCAGAGCAATCGCCACAGGTACCTCGGGCGGGCATGGTACCGAGGCCTGAGAGCACACTGTTGTAAAGTACATCGCGGCCCTTGTCGACACGCTCCGACCATTGGGAGGCATCGCCGAACTTCGGCGCATTTGCAATACCCATCGCATGACAGGCAGCGCAGCTGGTGCTGTAGTATCCCTCAATATCATCGGCACCCCCGCCCACTAGTGACGGTGTCGCTGTTGCACAATCAAGGCCCTCTACACAGACCTCACCGACCCGCGCAATCCGCTCTTCAATCGCATCTTCAACCGGGCCAGCATACGCAGGGAGCGCGCACAAAATAATGGCAATCAACAAACCTCGGTTCACGGTGCTTCCTTCGAGTTACAACGGGGATTTTAGCGATCGGAAATTATACCCAACGCCCGGCTGACAATCATGTATTCCTTGATCGATGCTTACCTCAAAATGGTCCGCGACGAGCTTTAAAAAACGCTCTACGCCTGTCCCCAGCCTCCAGATTCAACTTCGGAGCTTGAGTTAAATTTGAACACATTCCCGGTGCCCGCCTCGACCACCGACTGCTCAGAGACCTTCGTCAGAATTGCCCGTTCCCGGAACTCCGAGAGTGTGTCTGAACCAATATTAACCATCGTGCTGCGAAGTTTGTAAAGCGTGGTCTCCAGTACATCTGACACCGGTCCTACGTAGGGTACGTAAGCATCCACGCCCTCTTCAAAGATAAGCTTTCGCGTCTCCATTGCATCACTGTAGCGCTGCCAGTTCTGCGCTCGTCGTGTACCTTCACCCCAATAGGGCTTATAGATTTGACCATTGATAGATGTCTTCGGCGTCGGGCTCTCTTCGGTCATTGCAAAATAGCGACCCATCATGACGAAATCTGCGCCCATCGCCAGAGCGACCACAATCTGGGTGTCATTTGCGAGGCCACCATCTGAACAGATTGGGATATACCGACCCGTTTCCTCGTGGTAGGCATCCCGTCTCGCTGCAACCTCGAGCAGCGCGGATGCCTGGCCACGGCCAATGCCTTTCTGCTCTCGGGTGATGCAAATGGAACCGCCGCCGATACCCACTTTGATAAAATCGGCACCACGCTCAACAAGATAGTCAAAACCTTCCGCAGATACGACGTTACCTGCCCCAATGACAACATCATTACCGTACTGTGATCTAATCCAGCTGACACCTTCAGCCTGAAACTCTGTAAACCCATCGGATGCGTCGAAACAGAGCACATCGACCCCAGCTTCTATTAGCGCGGGTACCCTGTCCTCATAATCATGGGTATTGATCCCGGCACCGACGCAGAGGCGCTTTGATTCATCGAGCAACTCCTGTGGATGCCGTCGATGGTCTTCGTAATCCTTTTTGAAGACCAGCGCTGTCAAATTACCCGCTTTATCCAGGATCGGGAGACATTCCTTTTTGTGCTGGTGCAAGAGTCGGTTCGCTTCGCGCAGTGAAATACCATCCGGACCGGATATCACGTCCTCCAGGGAGGTCATATGCTGAGAAACCAGTCGCGACAGGTCGTCCTCGGACTCCCAGAAATCCTTATCCGTGACGATGCCAACCAGTTTTCCTACAGCGCTACCGTCATCAGTCACCGGTACCGTCGAATGACCCGACTCTTTCATTAAGCCAACGACTTCCGCGAGAGTCATGTCTGACGTTGCATTGGTATCGCTCTGAACGAAGCCAGCCTTATGACTCTTCACCTGCCTGACCATCTCCGTCTGTTCTTCTATTGACTGAGAACAATAGATGAACCCGAGTCCACCCTGGCGCGCAAGCGCGATAGACAACTGACTACCAGAAACTGACTGCATACACGCTGAGACGATCGGTATATTCATCGAAAAAGCCGGCGCATTGTTGCCCTCTGCCGCAGACACCGGCGTCTTAAGATCAACATGCTCAGCCCGCTGACCTTTCCGGGTCAGTCGTGGGATCAACAGGTATTCAGAAAACGTCCGAGAAACGTCGTCAATTATGGTTGCCAAGGAATTACTCCAGTCCATACACCAGTCCTGCAACGGCGCACGCGCGCCCGAGCAAAGGGCCCAGCCATGAGGGTCATGCGGATCGTCCGCGAGGGAATTGAAACGACGGTGGAAATCGCCATGGCGAATTCTATGCAAACGAGAGTTTCGATTCAAATTCGCCGACGTTATCTAATCTACTATCTCATAAAATCCTTATAAAGTATTGATTAGACTTTAACTATTCGTGATATATTGGCGTGGTTACGCGTAATAATACCACTGACGTGGGAGCTGTATGAACAAATCCGATCTGATTAAGCGGATGTCAGACCGTTTGGATGAGCTGCAAACGCGAGACGTCGATATGGCCGTTCACACGATGTTGGAACTCATGTCTGATCGCCTGGCGACAGGATCAAGAGTTGAAATTCGTGGCTTTGGGACTTTTAGCAATCACTACCGTCAACCAAGGGTCGTACGAAATCCCAAGACTGGTGAGGTCGGCATCCACAAGCCCGGTAAGTATGTCCCTCATTTCAAACCAGGCAAGGAACTCAAGGAACGCGTCGACGCCAGCAACCAGCCTGAATTCGAGGAACTACTAATCTAGCGACTTTTCACGCGCTCGTCGTTCCTGGTCGATCAGAAAGCTCGCAACCTCAAGCATCGCCGCTTGAGAACCCGCCATCTCGCCGGTCACGCGGTATTTGCCATTAACCATCATGGTCGGCACCGCACGTGCACGATACATATTGGCCCTGGCTCGGGCCTGCTGTGTGCTCGCGCGCACGGCAAACGATTTGTAAGCACGCGAAAATGCCTCTGCATCAACACCGAGCTCGGTCAAATACTCGGTCATCTTTAATGGATCAGGAAACTGACGTCCTTGCAAATGAATAGCCTGAAAGATGGAAGGGTGCAAGGCCTCAAGCTGACCAATGGCTTGCAGCGCATAATAAGTGTATGCAAGGACCTCGTCCTGGCGGTTCCATAGGGCAGGTGTGCGGTTGAACAGGACGTCGTTGGGTAGCGCTGACTTCCATTCCGACAAGACTGGATCAAATCGAAAACAGTGCTGGCAACGATACGAGAAATACTCCGTCACTTCGATGCGATTAGGATCCGCAGTCTCATAGGGTACTGAAAGTGCAACGTAGTGAGTACCTTCTTCAAACCGATAAGGTGCTGCCCATGCCGTGCAGGTAACCAGCACTAGCACTGCGTGAAGCAGCACCTGTCGTATTTTGATTCTCATGGTCGTTTTCCCATCCCGAGGCGATTCATCCACTTAGACCCGTGGTCATCAGAGGGTTACAGCGACGCTGAGAAGCCTCTCAGTCCGTCAACCTGAAGAGCTATCTCAGGTCGCTATCTCAGGCCATAGAGAAAAGAAGCTACCGCCTCCATTTCTTTATCGCTCATGTCCAAAGCGATACTGCGCATCATTTTAGCATCACCATCGTTGGCGCGCGCTTCACTCCTGAAAGCTTTCAACTGGGCAGTGGTGTATTCAGGCCATTGACCGCTGAGAGCTGGGAATATCGCTGAATCATTCCCACTACCATCCGGCCCATGACAAGAAGAACAAGCCGCAATACCCTTGCGAGCAATACCGGCCCGATAGATGGTTTCACCGACTTCAACTAGATCAGCTTTCGCCGCACCCCCCCCTGATGCAGTCTGGGAGGCATAATAGGCCGCCATATCAGCCAGGTCTTGGTCACTCATGCTATCGAGCTGACCCACCATCAAGAGCGCAGCACGTGCACCTGATTTTATCTCCCGGAGCTGTTTCAGAAGATAGCGTTCATTTTGACCTGCGATACTGGGAAACGACCCCGCGATACTGTTGCCATCTGCCCCATGACATGCAATACATGTTTGGGTCAGTGTCTGGCCTCGATCCGCATCTGCAGTCAGGCCTTGAGGTATCCACAATGAAAGCATCGTGAGGCACACCGTGAAGAATCGATGGGGCAACTGGAGTATTGAACGCTGAGGAAAGGCTGTGGTACGCATGCCGCAATAATAACCGTCGGCTGATAAACTAGGCGCGCATCATACCAAAACGATCCTCGATTTACCCTGTTTTGATGCGCCCTAATCGACCCTGACCGCGCGTTGTATGAGCCTTCCATTCAATACCACACATTTCCTTACCAGTGCGGCGACTATGGCGCAATGCCCCGCCGATCATGGCTTCGAATTCGCGTTCTGTGGCCGGTCCAACGCTGGGAAGAGCTCAGCCATCAACTATGTGACGCGTCAGGGAAAACTCGCCAGAACCAGCAAGACGCCGGGCCGAACGCAGCTCATCAATTTTTTTGAGGTCACCACGAGCGTCCGCCTGGTCGACCTGCCGGGCTTTGGCTACGCTAAGGTGCCTGAGAAAATGAGGCAGAATTGGCAACGCTTCATCGATGATTACCTCCGCCAGAGGGAGAGCCTCATCGGCATTGTCGTGGTGATGGATATCCGTCACCCACTCCGGGAGTTTGACCAGGGGATGATCGGCTGGGCAACAGACATCGGACTCGGTTGCCACGTCCTCCTCGCCAAATGCGACAAACTCAAAACCGGACGCAGAAGCAAGGCTCGTATGGACGTTCAAAGTGAGCTGCCCGACGATGTCTCTTGCCAGGTCTTATCCTCTACTCACGACATCGGTCGAGAAACGCTCATCGAAACACTATCTAGCTGGGTTGAGAGAGATAGACCTCCGACCTCCTAGCGCTCAGTGCGCCACATCCCAGTTGCTACCTCGGCCAACATCGACGACTAGCGGGACATTCAATTCGGCCGCCGATTCCATCGATGATGATACACGCCGCGCTACCTCATCAGCATCTTCCTCGCTGACCTCCAGCACCAACTCATCGTGCACCTGCATGATCATTCTCGCAGTTAACTGGGCTTCACACAGCCAGTCGCTGACCGACAGCATGGCTATTTTGATGATGTCAGCGGCACTGCCCTGCATAGGCGCGTTGATCGCGGTTCGTTCCGCCGCCTGCCGCCGCTGAAAGTTACTCGCATTGATGTCCGGTAAGTAGAGACGTCTGCCAAACAATGTTTCCACATAGCCCTGCTCTGACGCCAAACTACGGGTCTGTTCCATATAACCATGAACACCAGGGTATCGATCAAAGTACAGATCGATGTATTCCTGAGCATCGGCACGAGACACGCCCAGCTGCTGCGCCAACCCGAATGCTGACATGCCGTAGATCAAACCAAAATTGATCGCTTTAGCACTTCTGCGCTGGTAGTCATGAACATCTGCCTCTGGGACACCAAACACCTCCGCAGCGGTCGCGAGGTGGATGTCCTTTCCTTCAGAGAACGCAGCAACCAGACCATCATCTCCCGAAAGGTGGGCCATGATACGTAACTCAATTTGAGAGTAGTCCGCAGCAACCAGGATGCGTCCCGGTGGCGCCACAAAAGCTTGCCGGACCTTACGTCCTTCTTCGTTTCGGATCGGGATATTCTGAAGATTCGGGTCCTGACTACTCAGTCGACCTGTGGCCGCAACCGCCTGACGATAGGTGGTGTGAATGCGCCTGGTTGCTGCATTGACCTGTTTCGGTAACTGATCGGTATAGGTCGATTTCAATTTGTGTAGACCACGATAGTCGATAATGATGCGCGGCAACGGATAGTCCATGGCCAGCTCTTGCAATACCGGTTCCGCGGTTGATGGCTGTCCCTTCGGCGTTTTTCGGATGATCGGCAGGCCCAATTTGTCGAAGAGAATCTCCTGAAGCTGTTTAGGAGAGTCGAGGTTGAACACCTGACCAGCGATGTCGTACGCATCCTGCTGCGCCTCAACCATACGGTCTTCCAGTTCTGCGCTCTGCTTCTCAAGAAGAGAAGCATCCAAACACACACCCTCAAACTCGAGATCCGACAGCACCTTCGACAAGGGTCGTTCGATTTCCTGGTAGACAGTCACTAACCGCGGCTCATCAGCCA
This sequence comes from uncultured Gammaproteobacteria bacterium, assembly GCA_913049815.1. Lineage (GTDB taxonomy): Bacteria > Pseudomonadota > Gammaproteobacteria > Pseudomonadales > Azotimanducaceae > UBA7451. The sequence continues at coordinate 5,662 of CAJWYI010000014.1, read as the reverse complement.
ACCTTGTCGACAGGGCTGAATGCAACTGGAGCGCCACATCGACCTGCTCACAGGCGAAGTCTGTCGCCCCTGCCAGCGGAATTTCGGCAAACGCTTTTTTTTTGGTGCCCTTGCCAACCACATCTTCGTAACCAGCACAGTGTCGACCCAGGTACTTCAATGACAGGTCATCAATCTGATGCTTCGATGCCACCGAATTCAGGACGTAGCTGGCAAGCATTGGGTCTTCGGTTTCGGTCGGCAGCATGACCCCATATCGCCGAAGAATGTTTCGTTGTCGTTTCGCGTCATAGCTAATCACGTGTCCAGGACTCGACGACAGCGCCTTGATAGCGCCGAGGACATTCTCCAACGCCAGTGACGCCTCTGGAGAAGATACAGGTACATATCGGGCACAGCTTGTGTCTGTCGAGACAGCCAATCCAACGATGTCTGCGACCATGTAATGGTCGTCGCTCATCATCAACGTAAAGGCAAGTGTTTTTGCCGCCTGCCACTGTCTGGTGACCTCCTCGAGTTCCGGTAACGACGTGATCGGTGAATAGTCGACCGGTTGTGAGTGCGCTGCTTCGCCCGCCGCCAGTTCATCAGCCCACTGTTTGAATTCGTATTCCGTGAACAGGTGATGCAGTGATGTATTGTCAGGCTCTGTTGAAGACAGATCTGATTGTTCTGCAGTCAGCGCCACATCCAGCCGAATCGTCGCCAACTCTCGCGACAGCGGTAATTGATCCAGCACACCTCGTAGGCTCTCTCCGACCTTGCCTTTCACTTCGTCTGCACGAGACATAACAACGTCCAGGCTGTCATAGGTTGCTAGCCATTTAACTGCGGTCTTGGGCCCACACTTCGGGACCCCAGGAATATTGTCAGATGTGTCGCCGACGAGCGCCAGATAGTCGATGATCTGGTCGGGCCTTACGCCAAACTTTTCAAATACACCATCGGGGTCCATTTCAGTTTCGGTCATCGTGTTAACGAGGATGATACGCTCACTGACCAGCTGCGCCATATCCTTGTCACCCGTTGAGATAAGCACACCCAGACCCGCCTCTGATGATCGGATGGCCAGGGTTCCGATAACATCATCCGCTTCGACCCCGTCGACAATAATCAGTGGAAGACCCATCGAACGAATGATCTCGTGAATCGGCGCGATTTGCTCGCGCAGGTCATCAGGCATACTCGCTCGATTGGCCTTGTACTCAGCGTAGATGTCATTTCGGAAAGACTTGCCTTTCGCATCAAAAACAACCGCAAGCTCAGACGTTGGATGGTCCTCCTGCAGCTTGCGGATCATGCTGATGACACCCTTGATCGCGCCAGTGTGGCGGCCCTTGGTACTCATCAATTTCGGCAGCGCATGAAAAGCCCGAAACAGGTAGGAGGAACCGTCCACAAGGACAACGTCATGGGTTTGTGTCATAAGGTTTCTCGACAGGTCTCAATGACGAAACAGATCAGAATTTTTCACTGATATGGCAGTTCAATTCCAGTTTCCTAACCATACGACATGCGAGGATTGGTTGCACAATCAACCATGATGACGAGCCCTCATTTGTAACAAACTAGACATCCATCACGGTGCAAACCGTGAGACTATTGTGAACATGCATGAATCGAACCCAACATATTCCAGAACGCACTGTCGCGACCGAGGGCTGTGCTTACTCGTCACGGCGATGTTCATGCTTAGCATGGTGCCATTTACAGGGTGGGCACTAGAATCCGACGAAGAAACAATGCGAGGTCGCCCTGTGTATGCATCGGAGACTCCTACGGAGTCAGATTCAACCGAAGACATTGATGTCGACATCATCACCGCAGAGGATCGTGTCATCTATGAGTACCGCGTGAATGGTGTGATTACCGCTATCAAGGTAGTCCCGAAGCGGGGTCGACCTTATTACATGGTCCCCGTCGACGGGTCACCTCACTACGAGATCAATCATGACGCTACGTTGTATCCCAAATGGGTCCTTCTACAATGGTAGCCCGAATACAATAATAGCCCAAAGCCAGAATCCAGAAAGGTATGAGAAATAGAAGGTATGGCAGCGTTCACCACATTTTCCGAAGAAGCCCTCGCCAGGTTTCTCGTTATGTTCGAGCTCTATGAAAACATTGTCGCCACACCCATCGAGACGGGCATAGAAAACTCCAACTATCGTATCCATGCGGACGGGGGTCACTATGTTCTGACAATTACTGAAACACTCGATTTCAGTGACACCGCGTTCTTTAACGAGATTTTTGATACCTTGTCCAGGACGGATGTGCCAACGCCAACCCCCCTCCGTACCCTGGACGGGATGGCAAGCACGATATTCTGCGGTAAACCAACCTGGTTGTTTAAACAACTGACAGGAGAACATATCAAAATGTCGAGTGCGACATCGTGTAGACAAGTTGGGCGTGCGCTGGCAGCCATTCACGCGGCGCTCAATGATGCTCGCTATCACCGGGAGAATCCCTACGACCTTGCATGGTCAGAGAGGACGTTTTCGCTCGTCGAAAGCCAGCTGAACGAAGTTGACGCACTGAACGTGTCCTCAGCTATTGACACACAACGAGATCTATTGAGGATCGGCGACGAGCTGCCGCAAGGGACGATCCACGGAGACCTGTTTCGAGACAACACATTGTTTGACGACGATCAGCTGACAGGTGTCCTCGATTTCTATCATGCGTGTGACGATTACCTGATCATAGATCTGGCAGTTGCGATCAATGACTGGTGCCCGGACGACACCGACCTCCAGGAACATCTGCTTTCAGGCTACGACGATGTTCGCACCCTGTCTGCCGCTGAACATCAGTTCCTACCGAGCATGCGACAGGTGGCCGCGATGCGCTTCGCTCTAACGCGCCTCACAAGCGGTGAACCGGGTCAGCCCCTCAAGGATCCCACGGAATTTCTCTCGCTATTGACCGACCTTTCGAATCAAAGCTAGTGGTTCCGCCAAAAGGCAACTCCGCCTTCAACCTCACGCCGAGTAAAGGTAAAACAGCCCAAACCAGCATCGTTCGTCAGTCCAGAAATGATGCTGCGAAAATCCCGCACCGACGGCCATCTCGATGAAATCATCCGATGAATACTTGAACGAGTTTTCCGTATGGATCTTCTCTCCGGCCTGAAATGAAATCACCTGACCGGCTATCTCAACCTCCTGCGCGACTTCGCTCACCAGAAACATCTCAACGCAACCTTTCTGCGCGTTATACCCGGCTTCATGCCTGAACTTTACCAGCTCAAAATTCCCTGCCAACTCAGTATTCAGGTGGGCCAGGATATTCAGATTAAAGCGTCCTGTGATCCCGGCGCGATCATTGTAGGCACTGTTCAGGACATCGTGATTCTTCTTCAGATCAACGCCGATGAGCAACCCGCCGTCACTACCGACATGGCCACGAACCCGTTTCAGAAATTTCACCGCCTGGTCGGGGTCAAAGTTACCAATGCTTGAACCTGGGAAAAACCCGACCCGGCGGCCCTTCGTCTTGATCGGCAGGTCAAAATCCTGACTGTAGTCAATGCAGGTTGCCTCGACGTTCAGCCAATGGTAATCGTCTCTGAGCCTCTCAACGGATTTCGCCAGATATTCCCTCGAGATATCGATCGGCGCATACACTGATGGCCGCAGGTTCTCGAGTAGCACACGGATCTTTTCACTACTGCCACTGCCGTACTCGATCAGCACTACATTGCGACCGATGGCGGTTACTAGATCCTCATTAAGAGATCTGAGCAGACCAATCTCAGTCCGGGTAGGATAGTACTCCGGCTGACGTGTAATTTCCGTAAATAGCTGCGACCCGATTTCGTCGTAAAAGTACTTGGGTGCGATCTGTTTGTTCGCCTGGCTCAATCCTGAAAGCACCTCAGAGGTCATATCAATGTCACGAGTCGGCAGGTCATAGAACTTCAATGTCTGTACCGTCACGTGTCAATCCATCAGACAATGAATTTCAAACATCTCTCACCAGCCGGATACCACTGAATTGCCAGCGATCCTTTGGATAAAAGAAGTTCCTGTAAGTCGACCGGATATGGTCGCGAGGCGTTGCACACGAACCGCCACGTAACACCCACTGACTCGACATGAACTTTCCGTTGTACTCACCTAACGCTCCCTCAAAGGTGCGAAAACCAGGATACGGTTCGTAACTACTGCGCGTCCATTCCCAAACACCGCCAAACATCTGACTAATTCGGTCTGTCATCCGCTCTGCTCGAGGCTTAGGGTGATAGTGTTGCTCTTCAACAAAGTCACCATCCTCCATAGCCAGGTCACTCGCGACTTCCCATTCCGCCTCAGTCGGCAGACGCATTCCGGACCAGTGACTAAACGCTTCCGCTTCGTAGCCGCTGACGTGGCACACGGGAGCGTCAGATTGAAGAGGCGCTAGACCTGAGAGTGTGTACTCCATCCAACCCTGGTCCGTCTGTACCCAATAGAGCGGCGCACGAACACCGTTTTCCTGCCAGAGCGACCAGGCATCTGACAGCCAAAGCGACGATTGCTCGTAACCGCCCGACTCCACAAACGCAAGATACTCAGCGTTCGTGACCACGCGATCGGAGATTTCGAAGTCGCGAGTAAACACCTTGTGTCGTGGGAACTCATTATCAAAAGCGAAACCCGATTGATCGTGCTGCCTACCCAGTTCGTGGAGCCCACCCGGAACGCGAATAAACGAAAGAGTATCCGGGCCGTTTGAAGGCGAGTCCGTTTGTTCGGCGTATGCTGGGTACAGCGGATTGTGTCCCAGGTTGTATTTAATGTCTGTCACCAGCAGTTCCTGATGCTGCTGTTCGTGGTTCAGTCCCAGGACCACTTTGAATCCAATGTCTGCACTGGTACTCCCGACCAAAAGCGACAGCATCGCGGCATCCACATGCTCTCGATAGGCGAGCACTTCGGATACAGTCGGGCGTGACAAGAGTCCTCGTTCAGCGCGTGGATGCTGCCGTCCAACGCCGTTGTAATATGAATTGAACAGGACGTCGAACTGGGGATGGAAAACCTGGTAACCAGGTAGATGGACCTTCAACAGAAAGGTCTCGAAAAACCAGGTGGTGTGGGCGAGATGCCATTTTGGCGGACTGGCATCAGGAGCGGGCTGAATCACATAGTCTTCAACTGACAAAGGATCACACAGTGCACAGCTCTGTCGACGCACCCTGACATAGTCTTCCTGCAGCCCCGCTGTCGCTATTGACTCGGGCCGGACCGACACGGCGTCTCCTTACACTTATCTATCCTGTTGATAATGCCATCCTCAGCTTCGCATCAAATGACCCATCAGCGTGGCAATATTCAACTCGCCGTGAGGTGCCTTGATAAATCCAACGTACTCACCCTTTGGGTTGATCACCGCAATGCTGGCTGAGTGATCGACAAGGTAGCCGTCCGGATCTGGGCCAGGAACTTTGCCAAACGCAACGTTGAGTTGGGATGCCAGCAAGACGATTTGATCAAACTCGCCTGTAAGACCCCGGAATGTCGGGCTAAAACTTCGCACATACGCATCCATTGAGGACGCCGTATCACGCTCTGGATCGACGCTGACCAGAATGACGGCGGGCGGATCTGACATCTTGGACGTGGCTCTCGCAAGGACCCCCTTCGTCGTCGGACAGATATCAGGACAATACGTG
>CAJWYI010000013.1 GCA_913049815.1 uncultured Gammaproteobacteria bacterium | reverse complement strand
CACCGTCGACAGGTTGATCGTTGGTTGCGCCATATAGTTGCGGGGATCGCGTCGGATGGCTTGTGCGATTTCCCGTGCCCGATGTTTCGTCTCTTTGGGACCGATAAATAGTCCATAGCCGCCAGACTCATTGGCAGGTTTTACGACCAGATCGCGGATATTGTCCAGCACGTATTGCCGTTGTTCCGGATCTTCACATCGATAGCTAGGGATGTTGTTGATGAGGGGGGGCTCATCCAGATAGTAACGAATCATGTCAGGGACGTAGGTATAGACAACCTTGTCGTCCGCAACGCCAGCACCTGGGGCGTTAGCGAGTGCGATTGTGCCGGCTTGCCAAGCTCGCATGAGTCCTGGAACCCCAAGGACCGAGTCTTTTCTGAACACGTCGGGATCCAGGAATTGATCATCGATCCGTCGATAGATCACATCCACCTGCCGCAGTCCTTCGACAGTTTTCATAAACACTCGGTCGTCATCTTCAACGATGAGGTCACTCCCTTCGACCAGTTCAGCCCCCATTCGTTGCGCCAGAAAGGCGTGTTCGAAGTAGGCGGAATTGAAGATGCCTGGTGTCAGTACGACGACCTGCGGTGTTTCGGAATTAGGTGAAATCTCACATAACGTGTCAAATAGCTGAGCCGGGTAGTCGTCGATTGGCCTTACATTAAACTGTTCAAACAGTTGGGGAAAAACGCGTTTTGTCAGATTGCGATTCTCCAACATATACGAGACACCGGAAGGTACTCTCAGATTGTCCTCTAGGACAAAAAATTCACCATTGGCGTCCTTGATGAGATCAGTACCGCAGACGTGCGCCCAGGTACCAAACGCTGGCCTGACCCCTTCACATTCTTTTCGATAGTTCGTGGAGGACTTCAAGAGCGATTCTGGGATAATGTTGTCTTTAATGATCGCCTTGTCGTTGTAGATGTCATTGATGAACATATTAAGGGCGGTCAAGCGTTGCTTGAGACCGTTCTCAACGATTTCCCACTCGGCTGCTCTGATGATTCTGGGGATGATATCGAAGGGCCACTCCCGATCGATATTTTCCCCTTCGGAGTAGACCGTGAAGGTTATGCCCATGCTGCGGATACTGACTTCAGCATCTTTCTGGATGGTGTCCAGATCTTTGAACTTTGCTTTCCTCAGAAGAGTAACCAGCGGCGCGAGACCCGGTCGAGCGCGACGCGTGGGCGTGAGCAGCTCATCAAAAGTTTGGGCCGAACTGGGATATCGGGACAGGTTCATGTTGTTTGAAGCTGCACATATTGGACCAGTTCCAATCGTATCAAACGACGCTTTGGCTGGTCTTTTGGCGGAAAAGCAAAATTGTTAGCGACAGTTTTGGCGCAAAAAGTGCACCGGGAAAGACCTTGGGTGCGTAAATGTGGTGCGTTAGCGCCTGCGCGCGGTGACGCTGTAAACATGCCAGTGCTTGCGCACACCCATCGCAGTACCTCCCTCTTCATCGCGTTCATGCCAGTCTAAAATATCGAAGTATTCAAAGTGTTGCCGTAAGTCCTCTTCCTCGAATGTCAGTGTATTGCCAAAGCTCGTCTTTCTTTCGGCCCACTCATCTCTTTTGCCCATGAACATCCCAAAAAAGATGCCCTGGGCTCTCACGCTGTCTGAAATACGACGCCAGGCTTCATCGAATCGTGTAGCGGGACAAAAGAACAGACTCGCGAAGGCCATGACCAGCGTAGCAGTCGGGTAGTTGTAATTCTCGAAACTGGCAACATCAAGGTGTACGTCCATGTCGTTCTTAAATCGTTCTTGGCACCATTCGATAGCGTCGGGTTCAATATCAAAACCATGCACCAGAAAGTGCCGGCTACGCAGGTATGCAATATGTCGTCCTGAACCACAGCCACAATCCACTGCGATTCTTGGAAGGTCACCATTTTTTATGGCGGCGATCGCTAATGAGGTCGCCTGTTTCACCAGAGGACTGGTGTCTCCATCGAATGTCTTTTCGTAGTAGGCGTTTTGTCGAGATGGCATGGGTCTGATCTGATACCTGGTCGGGTGGTGATAAGTTAATACTAGAACAGCGATTGTTGTGCCACAGGCCAGGGTGGGAGTTCGGAGAGATCCTGCACGTGCATCTGTAGAGCTTCATGGAAACGTCGAGCCATCCGGGGACTGTACTGATTGTCTGCGCAGTGAACCATCATGAATACTTTAACGCCTGTATGAAGCCATCGAGCTACCTGCTTGGACCACCCCGCGTAGTATTCTTTGTTATGGTCTTCGTCTGTGTGTAACACCAGCCTCACCAGCACGCCGTTGTTGGAGGCGCAGGGATGCACCGGCAGTCTGGGTTTCCGCTGTCGTGCTTCGTCGATGGCGGCATTGTTAATGTCGTGAAGAAAGATTGGCCGCGTATCCATGATCGTGCGAAAGCACCCGGTATCCTCAAAGTGCTGATCAAACGTTATATCTTGAAGAAAGAAGTCCGGATGCCGCAGCTCCAGTGCAGCTCCGATGTCAGCGGGCAATTGTCCCAGGATGCTACGAATGTGGCCTGTATCTTCTGGACCGACCGCCTCTGGAAACTGGACCAGGAAAGGCCCGAGGTGTTGTGCGATGGGTTCCATAACCTTCAGAAAGCGAAGGATGTCGTTTCTTGTCGCCCGTTCATGTGTGATCACTCTGGGCAGTTTGAAGCAGGCCCGAAAATCGGAGCCAGAAAGTTGCGCCCGCCAGCTCGCGATGGTTTGTGCTGAAGGCGTGGCATAGAACGTCGTGTTGCCTTCTACCGTGTTGAAGACGCGTGCGTAGTGGGCGAGTCGATCGGGCGCCACTTCAAAGTACTCGCTGTCCCAACCCTTTTGGCCCCACGCAGGGAGCCCCAGCCGATAGTTTGTCATAGGTTGAGAGTATCCCGGATCAGTTACGACAACCAGACGTAGTCGCTTTGGACTCATTCAGTATTTATCGACGGCCCTGGTCGGACACCAAACTTTGTGCGAGTTCGCCTGTTAGGATCGGTATTTTTTCTGACAAGTTGACCGTGTTCTGTGCCAAGAGCTCCTTTTTGTTGCTATTTTGCTGATCTGTGAGCTAGGGGTCACCGCTGGCAAGGATCAATGTTGGATGGATAGGGGGATGATCTCTGAACTGAAGCCTGTCGCCAGCTGGTTTATTATGACGCCGCATTCAATAAGACCTGCGAGTGGCTATGGAATTGATATTGGTCAGACACGGGCTACCGGAACGCCAGGAACTTGAGGAAGGGCGGGCGGATCCTCCATTGTCTGAGACCGGAAATAGGCAGGCGTTAGCCGTCGCACATTGGCTGGCGCCGGAATCGGTAGACGCCGTCTACTCAAGTACTATGTTACGCGCCTGCCAGACGGCCCAACCCTATGCTGCACTCAAGAACCTCGAGATCACAGAGCGTGAAGGGATTGTTGAATTTGACCGTCATAGTTCCAGCTACATCCCGGTGGAAGAACTGAAGAAAGAAGACCCGGAGGCCTGGCGGGCGATGGCGGAGGGCGGCTACTCTGAAGAAGTTGACTTGCATGAATTTCACGCAAGTGTCGTTAACACACTGGAGCAGATCATTGCGGCGCATTCGAGTCAAACGGTCGTGGTGTTTTGCCACGGCGGTGTGATCAATATCTGGACGGCCCATGTTCTTGGATTGGGACCCAGTTTGTTCTTTGAACCGAAGTACACGTGCGTGAACCGCTATCTCTGTGCCCGCACTGGACAGCGCAACGTTGTTAGTCTGAATGAGACTGCCCATCTGCGTGACCTTTAACGTTCGATCTCGATCTGACTAAATGCTGATGTGCAAGGACTAGCTGCGATGGAATATGGCCAACAGACGCTCGATCTCATTCGACAAGCCAGAGAGCGCGGCGCGGAACACATCGCTGTTGTAATGCGACACTCCGCCCGGACCTACAAACCTGGTATCCGTGATTTTGACAATCCACTCACGGATGAAGGTAGAGCTCTAGCGCAATCGTTCGGAAAGGCGTTAGCAAAAGATACTTATGTCCGTGCCTACAGTAGTCCGGTTGGCCGATGTGTAGACACCGCAGAAAAGATCATCGTGGGACACGAACAATCTGGCGGTACGGCAAAGGGGCGTCGTGATATTGAGGTCCTTGGCAACGTGCACATACTAGATTTTGCTCGATTTTCGAAAGCTGTCCAAGAGGTTGGTCTCGATGCGATGTACCCGAAGTGGTTCGCAGGCGAGCTGGCCCCTGATTTGTTGTTGCCCTCCAAGATGCTGTCAGAACTGATTGCCCATGTGGTCCTGGAAAAACTGGATCGCCCCATCGGTGGTCCGCAAATCGACGTGCTGGTATCACACGACATGAATTTGTATCCCATGCGACATCACCTGTTAAACCAGACTATTGAAAAGTATGGTCGGGTCAACTATCTCGATGGATTGATATTCTATGCTGTTGACGGTGTGGTTCAGGTACAGAGCCATCACGGTCAGCCTGCGCCGCTGATGCTTGAGTGACCTTTTTCCGGTGCGCGTTACAGGGTGAATCGCTTACCGTGGGTGCATCCATGCACGCGCATGAAACCAAGGTGATGTCATGAGAGCGGTATCACCAAGGTCGCCGTCCCGAATACACGCGTCTCGTCCTTCTCGTTCTTGATCGAAAGGTCCAGCATGACTTCCCCGGAGGCCTCATCGATGTCGGTGACAATCGCACTGATCGTGTGATTGTGGTCGGCCAGTACAGGCGCACGAAATACCGTGTCGATCTGACGAATGCGACCTCTCGGAGCCCAATCATGAATCACTCGCGACAGCAGCCCCATTCCCATGATCCCTGGTGCGAGGGCACCCGGAAGACCTTGTGCGCGAGCCTTCTCGTGATCTTCAAAGCGGCCATTACCCGCATAACCGACGGCCTCCGCGAAAGCGCTGGTCGCCGCTAGTGTGGTATCGGGTGTAAACGCTGGGAGCTCTGTACCAAATTCAACGTCAGAGATGTTATCTACAGTCACTCTGGTTTCTCCCTGATTACCTGGCGTGAATCGGTGCTGGCTAGATGATTGCCCTCACTATCGTACAGTTGCATTCGAGACACCAGAAAGACCATTCGCCCAGAGCGACCACTTTTTGCATAGATGTCGTGAAGATGGGTGCGGCCCGTCAACTTAACCCCGGGACGAACCGGTGCCAGACTATTGACGGATTTGCCGCCATCCATGGAAATACCACCGAGTGCCGGAAAATCGATTGGCAGGCGCCGTCCTGATGCCAGGCTCGCGAGCATCGGTAGACACACCTCGAAGTTGGGGTCGGAAGGATCTGTATACGCTGGTCTGGACTCGCCGTAGGCACGCGCAATTTTGGCTGATTGCTTCGCGTCGACCGTAAAACCCGTGCGATCAAATTCCAGATCAAGGAACTTTACGCGTAACTCTTCGATATCCTGCATGGAGTTGTCTGGCTGAAAGATGAGGTTCTATTCTAAGAGTAGTGGCGGGGTCAGTGTAAGGGGTCAGAGTAGTCCCCCGGGACTATTCTGACCTCCCCGCTGGGAGCCGCCGAACCGTATTTGGCAGGCTCTCGCAGATGACAGCGGCCACATGCAGGAGAGGCTCCGCGCGAGGGAAGGTCTTTCGATAGACCATGGATACGCGGCGTCGCGCGCGCTTCTCACGGATAGATTTGGCGACGATCCCCATATCAGACATCCAGCTGCCGGTGGTTGCCATGATCGGCACGACCGTACAGCCGTTTCCGTTGCTCACGAGCTGCAGGAGGGTTTGCATACTCGCTGCCGTAAAATCGTGCTCAGGCGCTGTGATGTCAATCAACTCCCTGATCTGACCGGTAATACAGTGTTCATCACTTAACATCAGAAGCGGTTCGCGTTCGAGACGTCGTAACGTGATGGTATCTGATAGGTAAAAAGGGTGGTCTACCGGATGAATAACTGAAAAAGGTTCATCGAACAGTGGCACAGCCTTTAAATCCTCCTGCACATCCTTATCTGCGATCAGGACGGCATCCAGCTGGTGGGCTGTGAGTTTGTTGACAAGTTCGCCAGTGACTGCTTCGACGATCTGAACGGACAGAGAGGGAAAGTGCTCTTCCAACGGACCTAGAAATCGAGGGATGAGATAGGGTGCTAGGGTCGGGATCATGCCGATACGTAGGACGCCGGACATGGGATCCTTCATCTGTGCTGCCAGGGTGCTGATCTGTTCGATTTCTTCCAGCGCGCGGTAGACCTGTTGGACGATGGTCGCACCTTCGGGTGTGATTTCGACACGTCGATTGTTGCGCTCGAAAAGGCGCAATCCCAACTCACCTTCCAGCTTCTGAATCTGACCACTTAAGGTTGGCTGACTCACGAAACAACGTTCGGCTGCTGTACGAAAATGACGGGTTTCAGAAAGGGCAACGAGGTAGCGGAGGTCACGAATATTCATAGGGGTATCCTAGAGAAATGATAGCTAAAGACAATCAATAAGATAGTAATAATCGATTTTTGATATCGATCACACTGCATCAAAATTCTGGGCTTTATATGGTTAGCTCAATCAAAATGAGATTCATTCACAAAAGCAGGAGAGTAAGATGGACTTGAAAGGATCCCAAACCGAAGACAATTTGAAGGCTGCATTTGCCGGTGAGTCACAGGCTAATCGCCGATATCTTTACTTCGCCAGCAAGGCAGATGTTGAGGGATACAACGATGTAGCCTCAGTATTCCGCTCCACCGCAGAAGGTGAAACAGGCCATGCGCACGGTCACCTGGAGTACCTCGAAGTCAGCGGTGACCCGGCAACCGGTCTGCCGATTGGCAGCACCAGTGAGAACCTGAAAGCCGCCATCGAAGGTGAGACCCACGAGTACACGGATATGTATCCTGGTATGGCAAAAACCGCACGAGACGAAGGTTTCGACGAAATTGCAGACTGGATGGAAACGCTGGCAAAAGCAGAACGCTCACATGCCAATCGATTCCAGAAAGCGCTGGATCAGTTGGACGACTGAATTCGCCGCTGAGACCAGATCAAAGAGATCATTATGAGAGAAGGTAGTCTTGAAGCCCCAACACGCCATCCGATTGATTGGCAGTCCGATGAGTTTTGGGATCAGGATAATCTAAACACAGAGCTGGAACGTGTCTTTGACATCTGTCACGGATGCCGTCGCTGCGTCAGTTTATGTGACTCGTTTCCAACCCTGTTTGATCTGGTCGACGAGTCAGAGACCTTGGAGGTCGACGGCGTCGACAAGGCTGACTATGGCAAGGTCGTGGACCAGTGCTACCTCTGCGATCTCTGCTATATGACGAAATGTCCCTATGTACCACCGCATGAATGGAACGTCGACTTTCCGCATCTTATGCTGCGGGCGAAGGCGCAAAAGTTTAAAGAAAAAGGTGGCACTTTGCGCGACAACGTACTGACCAGCACCGATGCCGTAGGTAAGCTTGCAACCATTCCGTTAGTGGACATCACGGTCAACGCTGCCAACAAGACTCCGATGTTACGCAAAGCGCTGGAATCAGTACTGGGTGTGCATCACGAGGCGCCGGTTCCGAAGTATCACTCCAAGACGCTGCGCAAACGATTTGATCCTGCAGGTAATCCAAAGCCAAACCGTGTGGGAGAGACAACTGGCAAGCTGGCGCTGTACGCGACCTGTTATGGCAATTATTCGACGCCGGATCTGGGTGAAGACTTCGCGAAGGTTTTCCGTCACAACGGTATTTATATCGATCTGGTGCCAAAGGAATCCTGCTGTGGCATGCCCAAGATGGAACTCGGCGATCTTGAGAGCGTGAAAGCGTTGAAGGAGAAAAACATTCCGGTACTGGCAGCTCTGGTGGATCAGGGCTATGACCTCACGGCACCCATTCCATCCTGTGTTCTGATGTACAAACAGGAACTGCCACTATTGTTCCCGGATGACGAAGACGTAAAAAAGGTGCAGGTGGCCTTCTACGATCCGTTCGAATACTTGTATCTGCGACACAAGGAAGGTGCACTCAACACCGAATTCAAGCAGGAACTCGGTGATGTCAGTTATCAGGTGGCGTGCCATCAACGCGTGCAAAATATTGGCCCGCGGACGAAGGATATGTTGTCTCTGGTTCCCGGCACGACCGTTGACGCGATCGAGCGTTGTTCAGGACATGACGGGACTTATGCCGTGCGAAAGGAAACACGCGATAAATCGGTAAAGATTGCACGACCTGTTGTGCGTAAAGTGAACGACAATATGCCAGAACACTTCACCAGCGATTGCCCGATGGCTGGGACTCACATCGCGCACCTTGCTGATACCGAAAAATCTGAACATCCGATGACCTTGCTGAGGATCGCCTACGGTCTGTAGTCTCTAGGCCTGCACATAACAAAACAGGCAAAAGGGGCGAAGAATGAAAAAGGAACACATCGACGTCGAACGCGCTATGGGTTTTTCCCAGGCTGTCGCCGTGGAATCTGGCGGGACAAAGACCATCTACTTCTCCGGGCAGACGGGACACTCTGAGGGGTTGGAGGCGCAATCCAGAGAGGCTTTTGAAGGCCTCAAAGCAAGATTGGAGGCGTCGGGCGCGACGGCAGATGACGTTGTTAAACTGACCACATACATCGTTGACTATTCGCCCGAGAAGGCAACGGCTGCCTTTGCCGGATTCGGATCCCTTTTCACAGATCGTGATCATCCCCCTGCGAATACGCTGATAGGTGTACAGACCTTGTTTCAACCCGGAATCCTGCTGGAGGTTGAAGCCATCGCAGTGGTGGGGTCATCGTAAAGCGCCAGAGTCAGATGTCAGAGCGGGTCAGGGACGGATGTTAGAGCTACGTGCCAAGATTCAGCCCTGTTAATCCGAAGGGCGGATCTGGCGCTTCTGTTAGAACGGAGGTGGTTCGATGCCCATCGCACGCATGCCTTCAACCATCTGTGCACTGAAGGCATCCGCAGCGGTATCCGGTGGCGGGGGGTTCAACGCTACATTCAGGAACGACAGAGCGGCGCGCATTCTATCGGGCATGGACTGTCCAATGTGATTGGCACCCAATACCGTACGATATTCATGCTTGATGCCGTGATCAAACAATACACGATGCAAGAACTCGACATTGTGGTGGTTGAATAAACCGTCGTGGGTACCGACTTCTAACATTATTTTGAGCCCACTTTCGATCAAGCGGTCGGGGTCATTGGCGGCGATATTGGCGGGATTGTTCTTTGCCCAGAAGTCCTCATCCACTGGATCGCCAAACTTGTCACCAATCCTGTCGCTGACCGTCATGGCGTACCAGTCCGGCATATCCTCGAGGCGAAGAAACGGGTCAACGCCAGCTTCGAGGCTGGCGACGCCAACAAAGTGGTTCGGGTTTCGAAAAGCGAGCCGAAGGCTTCCTACACCGCCCATGGAAACACCGGTCACGAGTAAACGATCGACATCTGCGCCAGTCTGCTGGCGGATGTCGTCGCGAAGTTCAGTCATGAGCAACGTTTCCCATCGCTCTTTACCATCGATACTGTCCATGTAGTAAGAGACTCCTGCGCTGGGGGTCGCAATCACTACCGGATCAATGACACCGCCGTTGATAGCAGTTTCCAGTTGTAGCTGCTGGCGGGCCAGCATGTCTCGAGAACCGCCACCGCCGTGGAGCAGATACAGTAGCGGGAGTCCTTCTCCACCATTCTCGGGCACCAGTAATGCGTATTCGCAGGACGTGGTGAGCAGATCAGTTTCGAGTTCCTTCAGTTCAAGTTTCATAAGCACATTCTTAGGTTGATGAGCGCCGTCGATACGCACACGTTATTGGGCACTACCGTTAGGTCCACTATGCCATTGGTGACGCGATCTCGCACACGTGAACTACGATGACAAAAGGAAGTCCTTGAATGTGTTCGTCGATCTAGTGATCAAAGGATCGGCGGACATCCTATTAGGCGAAGCTCAATACGTTGTCGCGTCCTGCGTCAGACTCAAAATACGAGAAGATGTTGGCTTTTCGGTATCGATATCAACAAGCTCGACGATCTCGATGTGCTTCGCAAGATCATCCGCCGCAAGTAAATAAGAGACAAATTGACAGGTTTAAAAATCGCTCTTTAGCGCGCAAGAATGTCGATATCGCTGGTTTCCACCGGCCGTTCCCCCATCGTAGGCGAACGTCGAACAATCGGTTCCAAAAGATGGTGGTCACGAGGCATCTCACGTGCGACTGGGGTCACTACCCGTTCAATCTCAAGCATGGCTCGGAGTACGTTCTCTTCGCGCCAGGGCTGACCGACCACCTGAAGTGCGATGGGCATGCCTTCGGAGTTTTCGCGTGATCGCAGACAGGCGTCTCGAAAATCGGGCTCGATGGATGGCGGATCAACTTCGAAATTCCATGACTGGTGGAGGTCTTCAACTGTGACACGTCCAATCGGTAAGACACCTGCTGGCACATCAAAATAGTTCCACGCCTGCGTGGTCCATACGGCTGGTGCGAGATTCCTTACCTCTTCAACCGGTGGTGCAGGAAATGCCCAAGCGGGACAAATGAGCACATCAAGCCCAGCGTTTCGCCAATGACGGCTGAGCATATCTCGTTGCTGATCCCGTTGCGCGATGATCGCATGGTGCTCGGCCGTACTGGTCGCGATGGGCAGAAGGCCACCTGGTCCTCGGCTCGCTTTTGCCATACCAGCAAGATCGGGATGGATGGCATCGACATCGGTGTCCGTGCTCTTACTGCTGTAGCTTCCCTCTCGTACTTTTCTCCTAGCCCTGTTGCTATCGCCAGCATCAGGTCGAATCCCGTGGCCATATTCCGCAAGCAGGATAGGGTGCAATTCTTTCCATGGGACAACCTCGTTGGGATCAAACGGCACCAGATGGTGTCCTGCATCCCTTAGAGCCTCAACCGCACGTTCTATACATCGGACCGTTGAGGGGCAGGGTGATGGGTTCGTGTAGCCGCCATCGACGTGATATCCGATGGTTAGTGGACCGGCTTTCGCGAGCATCTGTTCGTCAAATGGAATACGGGGAACCCTCGTATCAATGTTGAGCATGGGGCTGGTGCGTGACCAGGTCGCATTGAGCACCTGGACCAGATCGTCGACGTGCTTGGCCAGAGGACCGCCAGTTGCCATAACCCCGTAGTCGCCAGGTTTGTTGAGTATGGTGCGGCCATCTTCCCAGCCGAACGAAAATCGCTGTGCGGTCGGTTTGAAACCGGCGACACCAGAAAACGCGGCAGGACACCGGACTGAGCCGCCAACATCGGAACCGATTCCGAACACCGATGCTGAAGCGCCGACTGCAGCGCCTTCACCGGAACTTGAACCACCAGGGGTCCGTAACGTGTTCCTTGAATTGAGTGTGTCTCCGTAGGCGGGATTACCCCCGCCCCAGGTATCACCATGTTGGGTCATATTGGTCTTGGCAATGGGAATCGCACCTTCAGCTCGGAGTGCCATTACTGCGACCGCATCGTGGCGTGCACCACCAGACTCATGCATTCGGTCACGCATGGTCTTGAGGCCCATTGTGACCGGCAGCCCTTTCATGGCGTAGTGATCTTTGATCGTACAGGGGATACCGTGCAGGCAACCGAGTAACTTACCGGTTTCCTCTCGATAAAGATCTGCCCGTGCTGCTTCATCCAGTGCTTCGGGCACCCAGCATGTGAAACAGTTGGTCGCGGTATGAATCTGTTCTGCACGTCGTAGATAACACTCGACGATTTCAACCGCGGTCACCTCTCCGCGCATTTGTGCGGCGATCAGGTGAGTAATGGGGAGGCTGAGTAGATTCAGATCATGCTCTGACGTCGATGAAGCAGCCATGTCGATACCCTCTCTAAGTAGGATTCGTATGAGTGTTACACTTAGAAGAGTAACGCAGCGGCTCGTTTAAGACTATCTCTCTTGGTTTCTCAAGCGGAGCATGTACCGAAAAATGGAGGATGCGGAGCAACGCTGGTGATGGTGGGTGGCGGTCTCGGGAAAGCGGTCGAACAACTTAAGTCGATGCAGGATTTGGGCGTCACTCACGCCTCTTTGGTGACCATGAACCAGGGTTTGCAGCCGCACGAACACGTGGATGCCATCAAGCGGTTCATGGACATCGCTGGATCCCTCCAATCCTGAGACGTAGCAGAGTAGGTCCTGATCAACACCATCAGAATGAAGTAACAGACAGCTCGTAACAACCGGAAACCCAGAAAGCGGAGAACTTTATGCCCTCATACCCCGAAAACGTCGATATCGAACAGTGGATTGCGAAGGAGACCCCGGAACCCGCACTGGAACCGAATCTGCCGATCATAGACCCTCATCATCACCTGTGGGATCAGAGACAGTTTCCCAAACGGCCGGAAAGTTTTCGCCAGGAGGTTTACTTGTGTGAGGAGATATCGAATGACATCGGCGAGTCAGGTCATAACGTGGTGCAGACAGTATTTGCACAATGTGGCGCATTTTATCGTGCGGATGGGCCAGAAGAGATGCGGTGTGTGGGCGAGACCGATTTCGTGCATGGTGTGGCCGCTATGAGTCGCGCCGGACTGTACGGGGATGTGCGCTTGTGTACAGGCATCTTCAGTACCGTGGATCTGCGTCCTGGCGAAGCGGCAGAACCCGTAGTGGAAGCGCAGCTTGCCGCCTCCGAAAACTTCCGCGGTATTCGCAGTGCGTTCCCCAGTGATTTGAATGATCAGTTCCTGGCAGGGTTTGCCCTGCTTCAGAAATACAATCTGAGTTACGACAATTGGTCTCCAGATTTTACAAGATTGCCAACCCTGGCTGAACTTGCCAACAAATTTCCTGAGGTGACGATCATCGTCAACCATCTGGGAGGGCAGATTGACCCGAATGCCGATGAAGAGACGGTTGCAGAGTGGCGTCGATGTATCGACGCGGTGGCTGCCTGTCCAAACGCCGTCATGAAAACCGGCGGTGCGCAAATGCGTGTAGGTCCGTGGGAGCCTGCCTACCATATGCATCAAGCGGATGCGCCGATGGGCTCAGAAGCATTCTGCGAGATACTATATCCTTTCTACAGTTACGTGATGGAAGCGTTCGGTCCAGAACGTTGTATGTTCGAAAGCAACTTTCCTGTCGACAAGGAGTGCATCTCCTACGGAACTTTGTGGAATCTGTTCAAACGTATCGCGGCAAAGGCAGGTTTGAGTGATGCCGAGAAGACCGCCATGTTCAGTGGCACTGCGGCGCGAGCTTACCGATTGCAGGCACCTTGATCAGAGGCGGAGATCCCGCGCCAAGCGACGCTTTTCACAACAACAAGGGGTTTGCCGAATTTCTCCTCGGAAGCCTCGAAGGGTAGTTTAACGGAAATGGGGAGCTGAATTGGCGCCATGCTTGGGAGCGATGACTCAAACATGACTATCTCGACATCCTTGCGCTCCTCGATACCATTTTCTGGCGGCGTACCGTCTGCAGCAGCATTGACTAGGCTCGTGGTGTCCTAAACATGACCGACGTTCCAATCTTTGACGGCGTAGCTTCTGAGCGGGTTTTTCCCTAACGATCGGCGTGTCGGTATGCGCGATGATCCTTTTGGTTACATCAACGCCGTCGACGGTGTGGCGCTCGTATTCCACTGCAATATGGCGAAGGAAGAATCGGAGGTTAAGTGGGCCATGAATTTCACTGCCGATCGGATTAGGGTTCATGAACCTAAGCACCGGTAGCGTTGCATTGAGTTGGGATAACGGTTGGGTCTATGCAAGGATCTGCCGGTCGCAAAAAACCGTTACGCCGGACCATCTGCGCGATTTTATTCGTACTTAAATTGCAAAGCTGCAGTGGCCAAAGAAAGGTGCACTAGTTCTTTGATCGTCTCCTGCTATCTTCAATCGTTGGTGGCAGATTGGCAATCACTCCGTCGTCCCGAAGTCTACTGATCTCTGTGTCGGTCATGCCCAACACATCACGTAAAACCTCTTCGTTGTGCTCTCCGAGCTTCGGCGCACGCTGCCAATTGGTCGCGCGTTGTCCGTCAAACTTGACGGGCGATCCCGGGTACGGGACGCGCTCGATATGCTCTCCACCCATTTCAACAAAATAGTCCCGATCAAGGACATGGGGATCAGACAACACATCAGGTGCCTTCTGTACCGCACCTGCGGGCACACTCGCCTCCTGTAGTCGGACCATCAGCTCGTGTTTATCACATTGACGTGTGAATGAGCCTATAAGTTCATCCAGCTGATCATGATGCTGTTGTCTCGCCGCCATAGTCGGGTACTGATCGCCCTCGATTGCGAGGATGCTGACGAGTGATGCCCAAGTCGAATCGTCTGGACATGATATTGCGATCCACTCGTCATCGCCTTTGCAGGGATAGATTCCCTGTGGTGAAAAGGAAGCACTTCGGTTGGCCAACACGGCAGGTCGGCTGCCAGTGAGCTGTGCCTCAATGTATTTTTCGCCCAGCAGATTGATGGTGCCCTCGTGTAGTGGCAGATCCAGATGTTGGCCCTGTCCGGTTTCTTTTCGTTGGGCAATCGCTGTGACGACGGCAGCGGCCGCAGTTACGCCAGCCACGGCGTCTGGTAAGCCCATCGCAGTCGTATGCTGTTCTTCTTCACTGTAGCCCATCATGGCCGTTAGTCCGGTCATAGGCTCGACGCTCGGTCCGAACGCCACAAAGTCTGAATCCGGCCCTGCGGTCCCGAATCCAGGCATCGCCACGTAAATGATGTTTGGGTTGGCGTCACGCAGTGATTGATAGCCGAGCCCAAGTCGATCCATGGCGGTCGCGCTGAAGTTCTCAATCACTACATCTGACTGCTCGACCAGTGCCAGGAAAATCGACTTGCCTTCGTCAGTTTTGAGATTGATGCTGAGGCCTTTCTTGTTGCGATTCAGCTTGTTGAACTCGCCGTGTCGATTCCAGTGTTCATCCTTTGGGTCTCCACCGGGATACATACCAGGTGTTGGAATGCGCATGTCTCGAAGTCCACGTGCAGTGTCCGTCTCTATTTTAAGAACTTCAGCACCCAGATCCCCGAGGATACGTGTGCCAAGCGGGCCGGCCCAGACATGGGTCAGGTCAATTATCCGGATTCCTGTTAGCGGCTTATCCATCGTCGCGACGCGCATACGTCAGATCCGGCTGTGCCATGGCAGGAGTCTTTCGAAACGCTGCACCGGGCATTCGAATCTTTCCGTGACCGGGGACCGTCACGTTCTGCCAATAGTGTCGCGCTTCAAGGTGTTCGCTATCTAGTACCTGATCGAGCGTCATTGCCGTGCCAATGGGTAGTCGATATTTGCGTTGTCCCAGTTCAAGACACTCGGCCATTGTCAGGTCAAGAAAGGACTCATTGAGGATGTCATCTAGGGCGTCCATGTTGTCGAGCCTCGCAGTTGCTGAAGAGAAGCGTTCATCATCCAGCAGCTCGGGTCGATCGATCATTGCAACCAGATTGTGCCAGAACGTGGGCACGATGGTGAGGTAGACAAAGCCGTCCTTACAGCGATAGAGGCTGACGGGATGCACGTTTCCCATGCGATTACCCTGCCGTTTCCTGATTTTCTGCTGCATAGTCCAATAGATGGTGCTCCATTGGGACAGGGTCATCACCGTCTCGAGCATGCTGACCTCGATCTCACTACTCGGTGAATCTGATATGAAACTTGCCAGTGCTGCGGCATAAGCAAATTGACCCGATTGATACTCCACATAGTGCATGGGCATTGAGAGTGGCGAGCGGTTGGGATCACCGATGATGTAGGTATAGCCCCCCATTGCTTGCAGGATGTGACCAGAACCTTGCCAGTCGCGATAAGGTCCATCCAGCCCGAAAGGCGTGATACTGACGCGCATAGCATCCGCGAAGTGGTGCCAGTCGAGTTCATCCAACAGCGCTGGTAGACAGTCCGTGACAACAAGGTCTGACTTTTGTGCCAGTCGCGCAAGCAGTTCTCGACCCTCTTCAGTGCGATAGTCAATCGCGACGCGACGCTTGCCTGTATTGAGAAAAATATCGAGCGAGCGCTCGATGTCGCTAATAGCAATGTCACTGGATAGATCGACTCGAACGACCTCGATGCCATACTGATGAAACAGACGACCACAATATCCCGCAGCAATGTTGTCTCCGAACTCAAGCACTCTCATTTGCTGCTCCTGGTGCAGTCGACGGTATGCCGGGTCGATGGTTCTCACATTGATTCAAAGAACGCCTTATAGTCACCAATTGCAATGTATCAGATTCTGTCAACGTGCCCTTAAACCCCGATCGGCATTCTGATAACGACCGAGGTGACAAGCAATCCCCTCAACGTTTCGGCATTCAACCGAATGCTATGGAAGTACACCATCCCTGGAATAATGAGAAGACGGATCCGTATTGTGGGTCTGCGTTTCAGGCTATGTACTTTACCTCATAATTTTTCTTGATAAGGCTTTGGTCCTTTTGACGTAATGAGGACTGTTTATTGGAGTCTTCTCCTGTCTGTGTCGCTGGGTGTCTTACAAACGCATGCTGCTGCATCGATCAAATTACAAAAAATGCTGGAACTTTCATCCTGCGTTTATCACGGTGCTGCCGCCCGGAAGAATCTCATGAACTTCAGTGACGTAGATTACGATGGTATGCCCGAGCACGTCATGGTTTACAAAGAGGGCCGGTATCTGGGGTTAGCTTTTTTTGAGTTTGTATCGAAGACTGCCCATTTCAAGGTCATGATTGGCGAAAGCACCCCAGCGGGCCGCAGCGCGGTCACCTTGATGATGATACTGAGATGGAATAGAGGTCTCTGGCCCGTTGCTTGCTGGCGGGTAGGCACAGGTTTAAGGTACTAGAGAAACTGTTTAACAAACTAATGCCATGTCAGAACAACCGCAAGATCCGCAACTTGTCGACAATCCACTCTATCTGAAGCGACGCGAACGAGCGGACGCTAACAAACCCCCTGTACGCTCAGACCCGTTAGGCGCTGTGGCGGCAGTGCGCCATCCCGAATCTAGCGACCGCGAAGACATGATGGCGGGGATCCGCGAACAGGACAAGGATCTCGTGGTTGGTCACTTCGGGACTGTCCACTACAAACCTGTCACTGTGGCAGCGGTTGAATTAAAGCTTGAGCCTATCCAACCGAGCATTGGTACGGTGGTTCATGGCATCGACCTCGCTATTGATCTTGAAAAACCGGGCATCGTCGATTTCATCCGCAACTTGTGGCTCGAACGCAAGGTCGTGGTGTTCAGAGACCAGAACCACCTGACCCGCCAGGACATGGTGAGTTTCGTAGAGTACTTTGGGGAGGTGGGTGCGCCGTTTGGTGAGCGGGAACATGTACCCAACTCGCCTTATGATCTGAATCAGCAGATCAAGGACCCTGACATCCCGGATATGTTGATCCTTCCCTCCGATGAAACCGTACCGAACGCGGCTTCCGGTTGGCATTCTGATGCTACTTGGCAACATCGTCCGCCGATGGCATCCATCCTGATGTGCCGTGAAGCACCGCCAGTGGGTGGCGACACCTGTTTCTGCGATTGTTATGGCATGTGGGAAGGTCTACCGAAGGCGACTAAGGAGAAAGTTGAGCATTGGCAGGCTATACACATGGGTAGTGTTGGGCACCAAATGGATGGCGTGACACCGGTTTCGAAACATCCGGTTGCCCGCACACATCCGGAGACGGGACAGACGGCGCTTTATGTGCAGCAGGGATTTGTGAAGGAGTTCGCGCCTGAGCACGAAGTGACCGACGAGGAAGAGAAGGAGCTGCTCCGCCAGATGAAACTGCAGGAAGGCAAACCCGAATACACGTGCCGCGTGAAGTGGGAGCCTGGCTCAATGGCCTGGTGGGATAATCGCTGTGTGTTGCACTCTGCCAGTGGTGACTTCTGGCCGCATCGCCGATTTATGGAACGACTGACTATGCTGGATCATGACAAGTCCCGGCGGACACCGTTCTATGATCCTGAGAAGGCCGCGGAATTGGGCGCACTAAGAAAACACTGAATTCTGTCCTCTGCGGAAGCGAGCTTTGTCTATAACCGACCTGGGTGCGTTGGGTGAGTTTGTCTCGTCTATCGTGGTTCTGATCACGCTGATCTATCTCGCAGTCCAAATGAAGCAGAGCAAAGATATTGGTCTTCGACAGGCACGAGACTAGCGTGCTAGCAGATCGTTAAAGCTATTTTTGACGGCCGCTGAGTCCGACCACATCGTTCCTGCGATGACCAAAAGGAAAGGTGATTTGTCCTGTGGTTTTTCGAAACCATTTCAGGAGCGATAGACATAAGCCCATAGCACAAGCCCAGGGTGATGGGATACGTCTAGAGTAACACCCACAGGAGCCAGAGGCGCGGGAGTTGCATCCACAAGGGATCCAGTTCAGGGAACATGTCGAAATAGTCGTAACCGCCGGTCTTCTCCAGCGCCATTAGAAATACCGGAAGAATGGTGATCAGCATAATCGGCCAGGCGATGATCAAGGTAATCCCGACATGGGACAGACGGTTCTGTGCAAATTCCCAAAGGCCGCGACCTCCAAACAACAGATGCGTAAAGAAACCAGCCAGAATAAAAAAGGGCGCCATGCGAAAGAAATGAACGGCTTGCACCTTGCAACCGAGCGGTGAACAGAGGCTGTTGTCGGGGACCACCTGATGTGAAATATCTGGCACGAAAGACATTGCTGCATGAAAGACAACACCCAGGAGCAGTGCCAGTGCATGGACCGCGCCCAGTCATTCTCTCCGGCTCCTGGCGGTTGTGTCATCGTTCACAGTCGACGCTCAGTCCAGTCGTCGAGCAGTTCCCAACCCATCGTCTCTTCCTCGGCGGAGCCGTATTCAGCTGCCAGAAAAATCAGGAACATAGAATAGAGCAACAACAGGTCATCGAGTTTCTTGTGCAGAGCTGTCGGGTCTTTGTGTCCGTAGGCTTTGAGGCTCGCTTCGATGAACTCCCAACCCATGGCCCAGTACAGGAAAAGAAAATCAATGTCCGGGTCACCGAGTCCGGCGTCCCCCCAGTCGATGATGCCCAGGGGTTCGCCGGGTTCGAGTAGCAGATGCCCCGAGTGAAGGTCATTGTGGATCAATGTCGGTTCAACGTCGTAGTAGTCGCTGGTTCCTAGAATGCGGGTTGCCTCAAAGGTGATCTGCGTAGCGATGGTGGCCCCACGTCGATCAGCGATTTTCCGTAGCGCAGAGGCGCCAAATTCACTCGCCCATTCGCGTCGATCCTGTAGGGGCAGATCTGTCTGCATCGCTTTATCGACAGGTATATCGTGGAGTTCGCGCAAAGCGGTCCCCAATTGTGTCGCCACGTTTGAACCGACCTTGGTGTCGACCTCGAACAATGGTTTGCCAGAGATATAACTCTGGATAAGGTAGCCAGATGGCCAGGCATTGGACGAGTCGTTGGAGGCAATCAATCGGGGGATTCGAACCGGTAACTTGCTGTGGATCAAATCCAGAATCAACGCTTCCGTGGTCAACAACGGGCCGACGTCCTCGCGCTTGGCAAGTTTGATGATGTCACCTTGATCCACACGAAAAACCACAGCGTCCCAGCCCTCGCCAATTTGCTGCGTCGACTTGATGGGAAGGTCACACTCCTTGCCGACGAGGTCCCAGTCGATCTGCATTGATCAGTTCCTTGGATGTTCCGCCTTATCTTCGCACAGTACATTCTTCACCGTACATTGTGCGAAAGCTGCGTCCGCCTGATCGTGCCGATCACACTGGGTGAGATATGCCTACATTCACTACGCTTAGGACAACTTCACGAAGATTGTATTCTCGGTCTCCTGCAGAACGGACAACTGGCCTTTGTCGATCGATGATGTTGAATACCCGGCGAACAGTTGCGATTGGCCATTCAGTTCATAGACGTATAGGAGCTGAGCGTCGGTGCTCTTGGCTGTGCGATCAAATTCAAAAATATAGTGTAGAGGTGAGCGCGTGATCTAGTTGTGGATGAGGATCAATCGCAGTGAGTTCTGCAGATTGAACTGATACGACAGTTGTGGATCAGTCAGGTTAAAGGTACACAAATCCCCTTCGGTAACGTCGAGATCGTGATAGGTGTCACCCAGTCGGATCAGTAGGTGTTAGTTGACCATACATTCCAGATTCTGTGAGACGATGAAGCTGGGATTTGAGGTCGCGGATTAGTCTTCCGACGATCTTACCCAAGTGGGGTTGGGCGGTCATAGACTGATCCTCAGTCTTCACCAGGGAACACTCTGTGAAGGCTGGACCGGGATAGGTGCTGGCGATGTTCGGATGATCCACCAACTCTGCGAGTCACGTGGCGTTCGTATTTCGATAGGGCTCACCAATACGCCTTGGGTATTGGAATTCCGGCTGTGGAATCAGGATGGTAATACGATCCGGTTTGGATCGGATCCGGATATCTGACGCCGGTTACTTGTCCATTGGATCCAGATCATCCTCGGGCGTCTCTTCCCGATCGATGTAAGTCTTGCCGTGGCTGTGGACCATCAGGATCACCATGCGGGTCTTGACGCCATATTCTGCGGCGAGTGCTAGACATTCCTTGAACGACCATGAGTCCTTGGCGGCGATACGTTCTTCTAACTCGTCCACGGTCAGAGAGGTTCCTGAGGGTTGCGATGACATAGTATGCCACGGCTTTCTCAGCAGTTCGTGAGGTTCGGGGTCAGAGTAAAGGGGCAGAGTAGGTCTTTGTGATAGGCAAACCATGTCTTATCAGTTACGGATTCTATCCCTTTACCCTGACCCATTAACCCTGGGCGGTGTCAATCCGATGTCAGAGGCCTAGGCAGTGAGGCCATCCTGACCGGAGTAATATGGGGTGCGCCGATCCTGTTCGTAGTCAAGAATGGTGACTCTTTCCATCAACCGCTGATGGGGCCAGAAATCTCCGGTGGCGCAATGTTGCACCGCACGGTTGTCCCACATGGCGATGGACCCTGGTGCCCATCGGAAGCGACAGGTGACCTCAGGTCGTCCCAGTCTCTCCAGTAGCTTCCCAAGAATCTGTCGTGACTCTGTATCGCCGAACTTACGTTCGCCCATAAGGCCATTCACGAATATGGGGTTTACAAACAGAGTGGTGCGCCCTGTCTCGGGGTGGGTCCGCGCTACGGGATGAACGGCCTCAGGCAGGGTATGATCCATCGCATGATGAGGATGACCTCTGTGCTTGGCCTTGAGCGTCCTGGCCAGTTCCTTCAGCTCGTCCGGCAGTCCCTCCCATAGTCCGTGGCAGTCACAGAAATTAGTATCGCCACCGACCGGGGGTGCTTCACGACATAGCAGGATCGAACCCATCGGCGGTCGCGTCGACCAGGTGGCGTCTGAATGCCATTGGCTGGCAACGGTCTGGACGTTCTTTTCATCCGAGATGATCAGCAGTATATCTTCGTGTTCTTCTGGTGTTGGTGGCCAATCTGGTACTAGTGGCACATGATCACGTTCACCGTGGTGTGAACCCAATTCTCCGAAACATTCAGCGAAGCGAACCTGATCCAGTCGGGTCAGATGTGCCTGATCACGAAACATGATCACCCGCCGGTCTAGCCAAAGTTGCCTCAGGAACGTGATGATCTCGGGATTCTCGATATCTGTCTGCAGATCAAGTCCGTGGACGATGGTACCTAGCGCAGGTGCTACCGGCTCAAGCTTAATATCAATGCCACACACCGTAATAGGTTGATAAACGGCGGGTTCAAAGCTTCCGCGGACCAGGTTTGCGTCCTGGTCCAGAATGGACTCCGCAACGGTTTTTCGGCCTCTTCGATCAGCCACCCTCGAGGCCGCAACCGCTCCCATAGGTCCCCGTGGCAAGTGTTCCTGTTTGTTCATTTCAGCTCCTGTCAAAGCGCGCGAATCCAGCGAATGATTTGGTCCCGAGTCGCGAAGTGTTGAAAGTAATACATTATCTGTGGGTGTTGACCAGGTAAACTCAGACTCCGCTCGGAATGCAGACCATGGTCCGAGTTCAATAGGTCCCAACTCTTATACACAAACTGGATATATGGCAAAGAGAGATTCGAGAGCACCAGCGTGATGGCATTGGGCGAGAGATTACTTTGACCGTCTGTGGATTGCTTTTGATCACAGGGATGCCAACAATGCGCCTTTTTCGAGGCGGCTTCGATGATTGAAGGCTGGCAAGGTATTGCACTCAACACTGCCCCAAATTCCCGGAACGAGATCCATGGCGATGAGATGGCACAACAGTATGGGTTTAAAGGTGGTCTGGTGCCGGGTGTAACGCTATCAGCATACCTCGTGCAGCCGGCCATCAGTGCATGGGGGCTAGAGTGGCTGAATCGTGGTCGTGCCCACGTGCGTATCAATCGTCCCGTTTATGATGGCGAGACGTTTGACGTGGATGTGACGACTTCAGATCAGTCGTACGACGCGGTATTGCGTCGCCTGGATGGCACGTTGAGTGGGCATGCTGAGGTCTCTCTATCTGAGTATTCGGATCCTGCACCCGTCAGGCGCGGCGATTTGATAGCTCCGCCTGACTATATAGGTGACGTTGCGAGTCCTGAGCGATTCGCTGAACTGAAGGCTGATGGTTGTCATGCGTTCCGATATACATGGCAAGCCAACGATAGTTACCTGAGTGATATTTCGCGCGTCCCCTCCTTACTCAATGAGGAGGGCTATGCCCATATGTCTTTTCTTTTGGGTATAGCCAACTGGATCTTTGCTGCGAACGCACATATGAATCCGTGGGTACATTTAGAGACCACTTCTCGGAATCATCGTGCGGTGAGGAAAGGGACGGTTATAATCGCCGAAATGTCCGTGGTCGGGACCTTCGAGAAAAAGGGACACATGTTTGCGGACATCCACGTCAATCTGTTTGACGAAGCGAATGATGAGGCTCTGTGCAGCATTGACCAGCGAGCCATTTACCGACTGCGAGGCATGACTGCACCTGCACATCCCTCTTGAGCCGATGCAACTAACAACGACTAGTACGGAATCAACAGAACGGGAGAATGATCATGGATTACGATGAAGTGGTGATGGGACGACGCAGTATTCGGGGTTACAAGAAAGAGCCCGTGCCCAAAGATCTGATTCGTGAAATTGTACAAATGGCGGGTCGGGCTCCGTCTTCGATGAACACCCAACCCTGGCATTTCCATGTGGTTACCGGTGAGCCGCTGGACCGTATCCGCGAGGGTAACACTGAACGCAATATGGCCGGGGTACCTGCGTCACGGGAGATTCGTCAGCACGGACGCTATGAAGGTGTCCATCGGGATCGTCAGAAGCACATCGCGGTACAGCTATTTGACTCCATGGGGATTACTTGGGGTGACAAAGAGCGACGACAGGACTGGGTGCTTCGTGGTTTCCGACAGTTTGATGCACCGGTGTCGATTGTCGTGACATTCGACAAAGATCTGGAGAACAACGACATTGCTATCTTTGACTGCGGCGCGGTGACTAATGCACTGGTTAACGCAGCCTGGTCTCGGGGTCTTGGCGCTGTCATCAATGGGCAGGGCATCATGCAGTCTCCGGTGGTCCGAGAGTACGCAGGGATCCCTGAAGATCAGATCATCATGTCATGCGTGGCTATGGGATTCCCTGATGATAGCTTCTCAGCCAATGCCGTCGTGTCCACGCGTCGCGATGTCGATGATGTGGTGAATTTTGTAGGTTTTGATTAACGAAAAATATCATGTCGATATATTTTGTAAGATCGATGATGAATATTTAAAACCTATTGAAGTAAAGACTAATATTGCTGTGGTAAGAGACTTGATTTGTTGACTTTAAGTCGACAAATCCCTGGTTTTGTGGGTAATGATCGGAGTCCGTCAGTTTTCTTTACTTCTTTTGTTGAATCGGCGCGCGCAGATTGCAGGTTTTGCCACGATTGACCTTGAAGCCACGTCGGCGATCAACCACCACTTCTGATCGCTTGGATTACTAGGATATTTTTGTTGACGGTGCGACAGCAATCTTCAGTGGGGTCGGCAGCGAGTGCCAGCACTTCCTGATCGACACGGTCGGACCCCCTGATCCGCAATATGGCACCAACAAGGCCATTGCGAAGAATAACAATCTCGGTTTTGCAGTTTGGATCTGATACGAGTTCGCATCCTGCTACGGTTGTATTCGTAACTTGGGTGATCGCTACCTTGGCGACATCAACATTGTCACCTGGCACCCTTACCGGTGCCTGCACCCCTGGCGCTGGTCGTTATAGGGTCTTGCTGCTACTGAATCGCGGAGCCTTGACGTTGTTGATAGATGAGTGCACTAACGATCAGGATCAATCCGATAGCTGTTGTGGTTTGGATGTCTTCGCCTAGTACAAAGTGAATCATTACCAGCGAAGCTAACGGTGACAGAAATATCAGATTACTGATTCGAGCCGTTCTATCGGTCAATTTGAGGGCAGTTCCCCATGCGAGGAATGCCAGCGACATCTCAAAGAGGCCAATGTAGGCTGCGCCAGCAAACCCATATGTGGAAACAGACAGGTCCGACAGGGTCGCGCAGAGCATGGCTGTGGCTGGTAACGACATTAGAAAGCAGGCTGCCATGGCAGTCTCTGTGGATCGCGGATCACGAATCGAAACTGTCCAGTATCCTGCCCATATAACGGTCGATACGACCGCAAATCCGATACCTAACCAGTCAGCACCCACTAACTGGTCGACATGTCCTTGCGTGGCGATAACAAAGACCCCCGCGTAGCAGATCAGTGCTGCGAGCCAATCTCGAGCAGTGACTTTCTGACCCAGGACCATCGCGGAGAGAAAAACGAGAACAATTGACCAGCTGTAATTGATGGGTTGGGCGATCTGGGCAGGCAGACGTTCGTAGGCGGCAAAAAGAATCAGGTAGTACAGACATGGATTCATCAGTGCTGTCAGTATGGACCTTTGCCAATACTGTACTAACTCTTTGGCGAGGGTTGAGAGCCGCTGCTGGATCGCAAGGACAAACAACAAAACCATGCAGGAAACCAGATTTGCGTAGAACAAGGTCTGGTAGATATCGATGGTTGCAAGCGTCAATTTGAACGCGGTTGCAACGGTCGACCAGGCCGCTACGGCGAAAGCAGCGTAAAGATAGGCACGTTTGATCTGAGATGAGATGGATCTGACTCTATTCCCTTGAAGGATTGCACTGTATCGTCACAACTTCTGTGCATAAAGCCGTAGGTCTCAAAAAGGGGGAATCATGTTGGCCATTGAATACACTTTGGAAAGCGATGTTGCGGTAATCGCTATGGACGATGGCAAAGCCAATGCCATGAACCCCGATATGATTGCAGCCGTGAATGAGGGCTTGGATCGTGCGGAGAAGGAAGCAGGTGCGGTTCTATTGATGGGTCGCAATGGAGTGTTTTGCGGTGGGTTCGACCTGAATATTATTCGTTCAGGCGATGTCAAAGCGCAGGTCGAGATGACAACGGCTGGGGCTCACCTGGCGCTCCGGTTTTACGGATTCCCTAAGCCCGTGGTCATCGCGGCCACTGGACACGCGATTGCCCTGGGTGGCTTTCTGTTATTGGCTGCAGACCATCGGATTGGCATCACGGGAGATTTCAATGTCGGTTTGAACGAAGTTGCGATTGGAATGTCTCTCCCACCATTTGCACTTATGTTGGCACGGGCACGGCTGGACAATCGTTTTCTTACTGGATCTGCACTCAATGCCTCGATCTATACCCATGAACAGGCTGTGAATGCAGGATTTCTAGATGAGGTTGTGTCACCCGCGGAACTTTGTGCCCAGGCGATGCAGAAAGCGGAAACCCTGGCATCGCTGGATCCAGGTGCATTCAGCCAGGTGAAACAGGACCTTCGCGGGGCAGATATTCAGTCTGTACTGGTTCAGATGGGTCGCTAATCCGATCGGTGATGGCCTGACGTGATGCGTATTCTCTTGCTATTTGCGATGGCGCTGGTGGCCCCGGCGATGGCAGCGACCAGCGTTGAAGAGCTGGATTTCAAACATGGCATCGCCTTCTTTCATGAATTGAAATATTCTGCCGGCTTTCCCCAGCTTGACTACGTCAATCCAGATGCGCCGAAAGGTGGACGTCTCGTGCTGCCCACACAAACCAGCTTCAACACTTTGTCACCGGGTAATGCGCAATCGCTCACGGCGCCAGGTTTGAACTGGACACTCGATACGTTGTTGATTCGGGCTGGCGACGAGGTGACGGGCTTTTATGGCCGGCTGGCAGATGGTATCGCGATCACCGAAGATGAGATGGCCATTGTCTTCCGTATACATCCTGACGCCAAGTGGCATGATGGCTTGCCGGTGTCATCGGCTGACGTCGCGTTCACTCTGGAGTATCGACTTTCCCAGGTCGGTGGGGAAGTCTGGTACGGTTTTGTGAAGGATGTAGAGCAGATTGATGATCGTCACGTTGCTATCCATCTGAACGCGCCGTTGACGCTTAACAATATCATCATCATCCAATTTTTGCCGATCATGCCAGCACACTATTGGAAACAGCATGATCCAACCAAGGTTAGTCTGGAACCGCCTCTAGGTAGCGGACCGTATCGCGTCAGCGGTGTGAGCCAGGGTCGGTATGTTGACTATGAGCGCGTGCCTGACTACTGGGGGAGGGAAATTCCGGTCAACAGAGGACGCTATAACTTTGATCATATTCGCTATGAGGTTTATCGCGACGCCACGGTGACCCGCGAAGCCTTGCGCAAAGGACTGATTGACATCTGGACGGAACAGGATGTGCGTTATTGGGACAGCTCTTTTAATATTCCAGCCACTGAGAAAGGCTGGCTGAAGAAGATCCGCCGTAGCTACGGGATTGAGATTGGCATCCGACGGGTGTTGGCGTTCAACAACCGGCTCGAACGCTTCAAGGATCGACGGGTTCGGCAGGCACTGACGCTGGCAATGGATTTTGAATGGCAGAATCGCACGCTGCACTTTGGCAGCCGGACGCGTGCGAACTCTTACTTCCCCGACACCATCCTTGAGGCGAATGGCTTGCCGAGTGGTGCTGAGCTCGCCTTGCTAAATCCTTTTCGAGACCAATTGCCGCCGGAACTGTTTACTGAGCCCTTTCGACTTCCCGAGGTTGAAAGCGCGGCCCATCATCGCGCGAATATGGAACAGGCTCGGGCGTTGTTGATCGATGCCGGCTGGGTCGTCAAAGACGGGATTCTGACGAATGCTGATGGTGATGCGTTTGAGATGACATTTCTTTCGCAGAACCCGGAAGACGCTCGCATCCTGCTACCGTATTTCGAACAGCTAGAACAATTAGGCATCAGAGCGGACATCCGACTCGCAGAGTCGAGTCAATACATCAATCGACTTAGAAATTGGCAGTATGACGCCATGCTTCGCAATGGTGACATTCTGATGCCACCGATGATCGAAATGCGCTCCTCTTATCATTCCGAGTCAGTCATGCAACCATTGTCGCGTAATCCTGCGGGGATCAGCCATCCTGTACTCGACCATTTGGTCGATCAGGCGGAAGCATCCAGGACGCTTGCCGATATTGTTGCCGCATGCCGAGCGATTGACCGTGTGTTGCTGTGGCAGTATTTCCAGATCCCCCTCTACATGGTCGACAAGCCGAGAACTGTCCACTGGGACCGTTTTGGGATACCGGACTTTGAACCACACTATTGGCCGGCATTTCCAGATGGGTGGTGGTTTGATCCGGTGAAGGCGTCTCGGATACGACTGGATGATTGAAGCGCCGATAGAAAGGAGATGCGCATGAGTAGGACGTGCCTCATTACCGGAGTTGGACCTGGGACCGGGTCAGCTTTGGTAAGACGTTTCGCCGAGGGTGGGTATGACGTGGCCATGCTGGCGCGCAGCGAGGACCGGCTCAAATCACTGAGTGATGAGATGAATAGCGCGCACTCTTACGCCTGCGACGTCAGCGATCCTGGCGCGCTCGACGCAACTTACGCTACGATCAAGTCAGAACTGAGTGCGCCAGCGGTCATCGTCCACAACGCCGTCGGCGCTGAGCAGGGGACGTATATGGACATCAATCCCGATGGCATGCGTAAGGCTTTTGAGATCAACACCATGTCATTGTTGCAACTGGCGCGACTTGCGACTGACGACATGATCGGGGCCGGTGGCGGCGCCATCATCTGTACCGGAAACACATCGGCCTACCGAGGGCGCCCGAGATTCGCTGGGTTTGCACCGACCAAAGCCGCACAGCGCATCCTGCTTGAGAGTATTGCGAGGGAAGCAGGTCCCAAAGGCATTCACGCAGCGTACATCGCCATTGACGCCGTCATTGACCTGCCTTGGACTCGGGAAATGATGCCTGATCGACCGGACGACTTCTTCTGCAAACCTGTGGATATAGCAGAAGAGTGTTATCGCGTTGCGCATCAACCGCCTAGTGCATGGTCATTCGAGTCCGTGATCCGTCCCTACGGGGAGACCTGGTGAAAGTGATGAGTGTGGAGCGAGTTGAGAAAGCAGAGAGCTGGTAATGAGTGATATACGGATTTTCTCGTACTTACCTAATCCTCGCGTTTGGAAGTCTCTGATAGCAGCTGACTTTTGCGGTGTGGAGGTGGAGGTTGTCGGTGATCGACCGCCGAATCTCGGTAAGTGGTTGTGGGACTTTGATGCACGCGAACTGCCTGACAGCGAACGGACTGATGATAGCTCTCATGCGCGGACCGGGCGCCGCGGTTTCAGTGGCACTCTTTATAAAACTGACAAATTTATGAAGGCGCACCCCTACGGTACCGTGCCCGCAGCCTTCAGTCCCGACGGCGAGATCGGGGTGTTTGAATCCAATAGCATCCTGCGCGCCACGGTGCGCGCAAGCATGCAGGATCACGGACTGTATGGACGCACTGAATTTGAAGCGTCCCGTGTCGACAGCTTCCTGGATGCCGGCTTGGTCTTTGGCAGGGAAGCACAGGTGTACCTGCTGGGGTTGAATGACATCACTGCAGAAACACATGCGCGGATGGCGGCAGCCTACGAATTTTACGTGAGTGGTATAGACGAGGCTCTCAAGCACCAGGACTATGTCGCAACAAACGAACTGACAATCGCGGACATTGCGTATGTCTGTGACACCGGTCAATTCCTCCGCGAACGCCGGTCAGAAGAAGCGCTATTAAAAAATGGGTTTAAGGCGATCAGTCTGGGTTTCGAGGACGATTATCCGCGTGCCTATCGGCACCTGACATCACTGGCCGCCCGTCCCGAGTTTGCCAATCACCTGGGGCGATTGCTCGAAGGCGTTTAACGCCACAGTGGCCCCTCAGCGAATCTTGCGGCACTCCAGGTAATAACGTTTTTCGTAGGCCTCCCCCAGCGAGAACGTTTTTCTCGGTGTGGCGCCGTCACGTCGAATGGACTCGAACAGCTCAAACTTGTCGAGGTCGGGTAGCAGGAAACCAATGCTGTCCTCCCTTGTCTTGACCAGGCGTTCGATGGTGTCAGCACCATGGATGTAGTCGACCGTTGCACCCTGCTGATCGAGAAATTCATGCAGCGATGCTATTTCTAGATGCATCTTTGGGTTGTGCAAAAACAACTCGCCACTCGCATTGTGTGTTTGCCACGGGAATCTTTGACCCCCGGGGTCTAGGGTAAAACCGGCCTGTTTCATCTGACTGATGAGTTCGACTGGATTCACCCCTTCAACAAAGCGGTGAATAGGCTCGAACACCAAGGAAGGATCGTGAAGGTTGACCAGTTCAACAGTCGCATAGCGCGCGGGATGATCGCTCGCGACCTCGGTCTTAATTTCGTCCCACACCGATTGAGCTGTGGCAAACGAATGATTGCCGTCACCCATGGCATAAATCATTGGAGGAGTGCCTTGCGCCAGGTCCGCAATTTTTGCCGCGATGTCCTCAATACCTGTCGTAATATGCCAGCCGCGAACGTTGCCGCCACCTTGCATTAGGTCCACCGAATAGGTCTCATCGAATCCCGCCTCGAACAACGGTTCGATGACAGTCTGATTCGGATCGTCGATCAGTACCATGATGTGTGAAACCTCCAGTGCGGCATCACGACGGACCTCAACGCGCGGTGGCAGGCGGGCAGGGTCGGTGCCCTCGGTTGTGCGGATGAGCTTCTTCGCACCGTCACTATAATCATAGTGAGTCAGATCCAGTGCGACGATGAGACCGCGACGTTTGTGATCGCGACCGACATCCCGTTCCACAAGCATGAACCCGGGGGCTTGTTCTTCCAGTATGCCCTCGTCGAGGTACGTCCGCATCGCACCATTGATATCGACGATGCGCTGCTTACGATCTTCTGCCGTTAGGAATGCCTCTGGGTAGACCAGCGATAAGGTTGAAGGTGAATCAACCACCTGGTCCGCGGTCGCACGCCAATAGCCTGGTTCGGATGTGTGCTGATCGCAGGCGATCACAGCCCATTTCGTGAGATCAATATCAGACCGGGGAAGCAGCAACGTGGGTACATGCAGTCCGATGTCCGGGTAGTACTGTTTCAAGTTGCATCCTTTCCGCTATCGTTTGAATAGTGGGCAGATTGAAAGGCATGGGTTGTGATACGTCAAACCAAAAAGTGTGTTTTGTAGAAAAGTTTAAAGCATTGCAGGCTCAAACAGCGGGATAGCGGACGAGTTTATTGACGCGGAATTTGTCAGTTTGCGTTTACAGATTGAGAGTGAGACGACTACAGCTCAGTTATAGAGGAGCTGACGCATCTCCTCACCGAACTGGACAAATCCGAACCCCTTTTAGAAGGCATGGTTTTCGCTTGTGTCGTCGACCACTTAGGCTCAGGCCTCCTCGCAACTCGCTTGCCGCACGCGGCCTGGCGCGGCTTCCATCAACGTGGAGTTC
>CAJWYI010000012.1 GCA_913049815.1 uncultured Gammaproteobacteria bacterium | reverse complement strand
TCACTGCGGTTCGGCTGTATCGCGACTGTCACCACAAACGTTTTGGAGACTAACCACCACCTTCGAAACCCAACTGTCGCCACGCCTCAAAGAGGACAACCGCCACAGCGTTGGAAAGGTTCATGCTTCGTGAATGCGGCATCATCGGGATACGAAGGGTCTGCCTGCCAGGCAGTCCGTCGAGAACGGGTTGAGGCAATCCTCTTGTTTCCGGACCAAACAGCAACATGTCGTTGTCCTCGAACTTGGTATCGCTATAACGCTGGGTTCCTCGCGTTGAGATAC
The DNA here is from genome assembly GCA_913049815.1 of uncultured Gammaproteobacteria bacterium. Taxonomy (GTDB): domain Bacteria; phylum Pseudomonadota; class Gammaproteobacteria; order Pseudomonadales; family Azotimanducaceae; genus UBA7451. The sequence goes on along the minus strand of CAJWYI010000012.1, from coordinate 31,715 downwards.
CGAACACCCGACCGACCGCCGTGTTTGAGAGCAGCTCATCCAGGTTCGGCCAGACCTTCAGTTCAGCCCATTCGTGGTAGTCAAGGCCCGCTCGCCGTAAACGACGGTCATCAATTTCGAAACCCAGCGGCTCGACCAGGTGAAGTTGAGCTCCAATGTTCGCACAGAGCCTGATAATGTTACCCGTGTTGGGAGGGATTTCAGGTTCGTATAGTGCGACGTGGAGCATTGGGCAGGCCTGATTTCGGGGGGCAGTAAGCCTGGTTACTCAACAGGTTGCAATGATCGTACCGCAGGAAGAAGAAGGGCGCCTCGTCTTTTTTGGTAAGCCCTCACGGTATGACAGTCATATTCTCAATCTGGTCCATTCTCCTCATCGAGACTATCGTCTAAGTCGTTCATGCCCAGTTGTGACATTTTCCTGGTAAGCGTATTTCTGCCCCAGCCTAACAACTTCGCTGCGTCGCGTTTTCTCCCCCCCGTTTGCTTGAGTGCTGCATCGATAACAATCTTCTCGAAGGTTGGGGTTGCGGTATCCAGTAGACCAGGATCCCCTGGCTGAATGGAGGAGAGTTGGCGCGTTGCCCAGGTAGAGAGTGCTTTTTCCCAGCTTGTGTTATTGCTTTCATAGTTATCTCTGACATCCAGCAGTTCTGGAGGGAGCTCTTCCATCTTGACCTGGCGACCACTCGCCATGACGGTAATCCACCGGCAGAAGTTCTCCAGTTGCCGAACGTTTCCCTGCCATGGCAGTTTGGAAAGATAGTCTAGGGTCTCATCGCTAATGGATTTTGGGGTTTCACCGAGTTCGGTTGCGGCGATGTGGAGGAAATGCTCCGTTAGGAGAGGAATATCTTCCCGTCGCTCATTCAGTGTCGGAATATGGATTCGGATCACATTGAGCCGATGAAACAGGTCTTCTCGAAACCGGTTTTCCGCGACGAGTTGTTCCAAGTTCTGATGTGTCGCAGCAATGATTCGGACGTCTGTCTTGATGGGAACGTGCCCGCCGACGCGGTAAAACTCGCCATCTGAAAGAACCCGAAGGAGGCGTGTTTGCGCTTCTGGTGGCATATCGCCTATCTCATCGAGAAATAGGGTACCGCCATCTGACTGTTCAAATCGACCCTGCCGTAGATTGTTGGCACCAGTGAACGCGCCTTTTTCATGGCCAAACAACTCTGATTCGATCAGGTCATTGGGAATAGCAGCCATATTCAAAGGCACAAAAGGTGCGGCGACGCGTGGACTATGCACGTGAAGCGCTCGTGCTACCAGCTCTTTTCCCGTTCCCGACTGGCCGTTGATAAGCACTGTGACGTTGGATTTTGAGAGTCTTCCGATGGCCCGAAAGACCTCCTGCATGGCAGGTGCCTTCCCGATAATTTCAGAGTGGGTTGTGGCACTGTTGCTTTTTTCCTCCGTGCCTTTTTGGTCATCAGCGTGTGTGACGGCGCGTTTGACCACTGCTACGGCTTCATCGACTTCAAAAGGTTTGGGAATGTACTCGAAAGCACCGCCCTGAATAGACTGTACGGCACTGTCCAGATCGGAGTGTGCGGTCATGATTACCACTGGCAGGCTGGGGTAACGGTCCTTTAGTTCACTCAGAAGATCCAAGCCATCCATACCGGGCATTCGAATGTCGCTTACTATGGCGTCGGGGGGTGACGCAGACACATTAGATAGCAACGATTCCGCCGTATCGAAACAAGTGACGGCGAGACCTTCCTGGGTGAGTGCTTTTTCAAGCACCCAGCGAATCGAGCGTTCGTCGTCCACCACCCAAACAGCTTTGTTGGTCATGACAACTCCAGGGGGATGATGATGGAGAAGCGGGTACAACCGGGTTCGCTGTCGAACTCGATAAGACCGCTGTGTTGATGGACCAACGACTGGGCGAGTGACAGCCCAAGACCCGTACCATCTTTCCTGCCTGTGATCATTGGATAGAACAGATGATCTTTGAGGTCATCGCTGATTCCAGGACCGTTATCGATGATATCGACCTTAGTCACCATACGGTGAATTTTGCTGCCAATGGTGAAGTTCCGGTCAACTCGGGTCGTGATACAGATCTGTGATGAAGGTGTGTCCGCAAGACTCTGCATGGCGTTTCTCGCAATATTCAAAAACACCTGAAGCATCATTTCAGGATCCATGGGCAGATCAGGAATAGAGGGATCGTAGTCCCGTACGAAGGACACCTTTTGCTCCGATTCGATTTCAATCAATCGCACTACCCGTTCAAGTATTTCGTGTACGTTGGTAGGTTGCGGGCGGGCGACGTGGTTAGGACCGAGCAGGTTGTCAACGAGTGCCGACAGACGATCGGTCTCGGAAATGATGATATCGGTGAATTCTCTCTGTCCATCGTCGTTAAGCTCACGGGCCAGGAGTTGCGCCGAACCACGAATGCCACCCAGGGGATTCTTGATTTCGTGAGCCAGTCCTCGCACCATTTGACGTGCGACGGCAGAGTTTTCGCGTGAGGATTCGTCACCTTCGATACGTAAATAACGGTCCAGGGGGTGCATCTCAATCAGAAGCCGTGGCCACTCTTCATCATTGAATGGCGTCAGCGAAAAGTCGACAGTGGCTGTCTTGCCGGTAGGTAGTTTTAGCGTGATCTTACGTCCGGAGTAAGGTTGGCCCGACTGCAAGGCGTCATACATGATGGTTTCCAGTTCGTGCTCGTTTCCGATGATGTCCGACACCCTCAAACCGCTCGAGCGAGCAGCAGAAACGTCCAGTAATGCCTGTGCTGACTGATTGATGTACCTAACGCGAAACTCGTGGTCCACTGACAAGAGCGCGACACTCAACCCGTCTAGAATATTATTGGCCATGAGGGACGTTACCTGCATAAACGGCGCCGGTCTTCTCGGCACCCGAAATTCGGGATTCTTGATTGCTGGCAGTGACATATCACTACAGGCCTCTGTGGACTACATCGTAAGGCGTTCACAGTGCAAGAACCGGTCCAGTTCCTGAATTGAAACTGAGTTTGTCGCGTCGCCGTTTAGACCTGGGCTAGCCACGGGGTTTTGTGAGCAGCTTGGGACTCGTTTAGCGTGGAGTGTACACTAATCGCACTATTATGGTGCTTTTCTTGTCACGAAATGGTGCAATCGTGGTGTATCTTTAGCGATGCTTCTTAGAAAGCTGTGCAATGTGAAGCTAATCGGATCTCTGCTATGGATGATCTTTTCCTCTTCGTTCTTCATAACCAGGGCCAACTGGTTCGTGCCGCGCCGAATGTTCGGCATTGGGTGTGAGCCACTGACTATGACAGCAGACATGGGTTCGCCATCCATCTCCAACAAGACGTTATGGTCCGGTGGAGGCGTATGTTTTATTGGATAGCCGATAAAAATGTTGTCTCGATTGGCTCTGATCTGTTTATCTGCTTCTAGAGAAGTAATTGCGAGGGTCGTGAGGGTCGTATAGCTGAACGATTTCGGTTTTTGCGTAGAGACAGGCTTAAAACGTGCATGCTGTCGGATCTGATAGTGGACGGAGCAACGGCTTTCCTCTATAGCTGTATCTAGCGAATGCTTGGGTATAATGCGCCGCTGCACGGTAGCTTCGCTCCCTGCATGACTTTCCCGGATAGAGACATTGACTGCACAGCTACGCAATATCGCCATCATCGCGCACGTCGATCATGGCAAAACGACACTAATCGATAAACTGCTGCAGCAGGCGGGAGCGCTCGCGCGTGGCGAAGAACAAGGCGAGCGGCTGCTCGATTCAAATGATCTGGAACGTGAACGAGGCATCACTATTCTAGCGAAAAACACCGCGGTTTTCTGGCATGACTATAGGATCAATATCGTCGATACACCAGGTCACGCGGACTTCAGTGGGGAAGTGGAGCGCATCCTCTCGATGGTGGATTCTGTGCTGCTCGTTGTCGACGCCGTCGAAGGCCCGATGCCACAGACGCGTTTTGTCACACAGAAAGCTTTCGAAAACGGCCTCAACCCGATTGTGATGGTCAACAAAATCGACCGGGATGGTGCAAGACCTGACTGGGTCGTCGATGAGGTTTTCGATCTGTTTGACAGGCTGGGAGCCAATGATGAGCAACTGGATTTTCCAGTGATCTTTGGGTCCGCGATGCATGGTATGGCTGGTCTGACATCAGACAGTATTGAGGACGATATGAGCTGCTTGTTGCAAACGATCGTTGATCAGGTCGCCGCGCCCGATGTTGATCGAGACGGACCTTTCCAGATGCAGATCAGCGCGCTCGACTACAACACCTATCTGGGTGTGATTGGTCTCGGACGTGTGGCGCGTGGTGTCGCTATACCTGGATCGAACGTTGTGGTCGTCGACCGCGAGGGGCATCGCAGAAAAGGTCGAATCCTGAAGGTGATGGGTTACGAGGGGCTGAGCCGGGTTGAGGTGTCGTATGCTGGCGCCGGTGATATCGTTGCAATATCAGGTATCGATGATATTTCGATCTCCGATACGTTGTGTGATCCTTCTGAAATTGAGGCGCTACCCGCGTTGACGGTCGACGAACCGACGATTTCTATGACCTTTCAGGTCAACACATCGCCGTTCGCGGGTCAGGACGGCCGCTTTGTCACCAGCCGACAGATTCGCGAGCGTTTGCATCAGGAACTGCTACACAACGTTGCCCTGCGTGTCGAGGACACAGACGATGCGGACAAGTTCAAGGTCTCAGGCAGAGGGGAACTGCATCTTGCTGTGTTGATTGAAAATATGCGGCGAGAAGGCTTCGAACTGGGTGTCTCAAGGCCTGAGGTAATCTTCCGAGAACAGGACGGTGAGATTCAGGAACCTTATGAAAATCTGGTACTGGACGTTGGATCCGAACACCAAGGTGCTGTCATGGAAGGACTTGGAATACGCAAGGCTGAACTCGCGAACATGGTCCCGGATGGGGGTGGTCGTGTGAGGTTGGAGTTTACGATCCCAACTAGAGCGCTGATCGGTTTTCGTTCCGAGTTTCTGACGATGACATCGGGCACCGGTATTTTGACCAGTGCTTTTGCACGTTATGGTTTGCGAATTGATGAGAATCCTGGAGAGAGAATCAATGGTGTCCTGGTTTCAATGGCTGCTGGTAAATCACTGGCATTCGCCTTATTCAACCTTCAGGCCCGCGGTCGGCTGATGATTGATCCCAACGAGGAGGTCTACGAGGGCATGATCGTTGGCCTGCACACCCGCCCTAACGATCTAGTCGTGAACCCGCTTAAAGGTAAACAGCTCACGAATATCAGAGCGGCGGGGCGTGATGAGAACGTGGTCCTAAACTCGCCGATCCGGTACAGCCTGGAGCAGGCTTTGGAGTTTATCGACGATGACGAGTTAGTGGAAGTCACGCCAAACCACATTCGCGTACGCAAAAAGCTCCTGACCGAAAACGAACGTAAGCGCGCGAAGCTCGCCTGATCGTCGAAATGTCTTGTCTGTGTCAGGACACAAAACGAGGGACTTGTAGTAGAGTGCTTCAGACAGCTTCGATCAGACTCTCAGGACGAGACCTATGCTGCCCCTGTATCCGGAAATCAAGCCGTACGCACGCCATGAATTGAAGGTTGATGACGCGCACACGCTTTACGTAGACGAGAGCGGCGAGCGTGATGGGATCCCTGCGTTGTTTGTCCATGGAGGGCCAGGTTCGGGATGTGAATATGACAGTCGTTGTTTTTTCGATCCTGAGAAATATCGCATCATCCTGTTTGACCAACGCGGCAGCGGACGTTCCACACCGCATGGGGAACTGACAGCAAATACAACCAGCGACCTGGTCGCCGACATGGAACGCATTCGGGAGTTTCTGGGTGTTGAACGCTGGATGTTATTCGGTGGGGGGTGGGGCGCGACGCTATCGCTCGTTTACGCTGAGACGCATCCTGACAGTGTCGCTGGCCTCGTGCTTCGAGGTGCGTTCCTGGGTCGGCAACAGGACATCGACTGGATGTATCGTGGGGGTGCTTCTAGGTTTTTCCCTGATCACTTCGAAGACTTCCTACGACCGATTCCAGCGGAAGATCGAGGCGATCCAGTGACAGGTTTTAGCCATCGTCTGGAAGGGGCAGATGAGCTGGCGCGCATGGCAGCTGCCAAAGCTTGGTCCCGCTGGGAAGCGGACGCATCGACATTACATCCGAACCCTAGATTGCTGCGTCACCTAACGTCGAGTCATCGTGCGATGGCACGATATCGTATCGGGGTTCACTACCTGAGCCAGGGGTGCTTCCTCACGGAAAACCAGATTCTCGACAATGTTGCAGCCATGTCGCAGATACCAGGTATCATCGTGCATGGCCGTTTCGACATGTTATGCCCGCTCCAGTCAGCCTTTGATCTGCATGCTGCCTGGTCCCTCGCCGAACTCCATATCATTCGTGAGGCAGGACACTCTGCGACAGAACCTGCGTTGATCGACGCGCTGGTGCGAGCCACACGAGACATGGCCAGACGACTCTCGATCGATTGATCCTTCTGTGTAGTCTCCTCATGCGTGCGCTTATCCAGAGAGTCTCAGAGGCTTCCGTATCCGTTGATGCCACACTGGTCGGTCGTATCGGGCGTGGCATCCTTTTGTTGTTGGGCGTTGAGAATGAAGACAATGAGGCTGTAGTGAGCCGGTTGTGCGAGCGTGTTCTGACCTATCGCATCTTTCCAGATGAACACAGCCACATGAACAGATCGCTATTGGATGTTGACGGAGATTTACTCGTGGTCCCTCAGTTCACTTTGGCGGCAGATACTCAAAAGGGACGCCGGCCATCTTTCTCTCCGGCTGCCACGCCAAACATTGCGGAGAAGCTGTACGAGACTTTTGTGCGGACCGCGAGAAACTCCGTTCAGTGTGTTGAAACCGGTAAGTTTGGCGCGGATATGAAAGTGCAACTGGTGAACGATGGTCCCGTGACGTTCTTGTTGGAGGTGGCACCATAGTCAAGGACGTCAGGATTCGGTGCTGACCTCTTCTCCCCGCTGTTTGATCAGTGTGGAGAACAGAATTCCTGCTTCAAACAGGACCCACATAGGAAACGCAAGCAGCAATTGTGAAATGATGTCCGGAGGTGTCAACAACATCCCCACAACGAAACATCCTACGATCACATAGGGTCGCTTACGCCGAAGGTTGTCGACAGTGGTCACGCCTGACCAGATCATGAGCATGGCGGCAATCGGAATCTCGAATGCAATACCAAAGGCGAAGAACAATTTCAGTACGAAATCGAGGTAGCGATTGATATCGGTCATGACTGTGACGCCTTCAGGGGCGACACTGGTGAAAAACGAAAAGACTAGTGGAAACACGACAAAGAACGCGAACAGAACACCCAGGTAGAACAACAGGACGCTTGTGACGAGTAGCGGTATGGCCATGCGCTTTTCATTGGCATACAGGCCGGGTGCGATGAATGCCCAAATTTGATGAAGGATGTAGGGTATGGCAATGAAGATGGCTAGCACCAACGTCAACTTGAAGGGCGTGAGAAACGGGGACGCCACCTCTGTGGCGATCATTGTCGCACCCTCGGGCAGATAGACCCGCAGAGGTTCAGATAGCAAAACGTAGAATTCGTTGGCGAAAAAAAACAAAGGCAGAAAGATCAGCACGATCGCGCTCAGACTGCGAAGAATGCGGGATCGCAGCTCAATCAGGTGTTCGACCAGGGGTTGCCCCTGCTCTGTGTCATGTTCCTGATCGGGCATTGTCATTATTAGATTTTGCCTGTGGTAGTTCGTCAGTCAGGTTGGGATCCGGCTCAGGCGCTTTGCCCTTCTTGTCGAGAGCCTGCCCAGAAGATCGATTAAGCGTCTGATCGGAGTTCGTGCTGAGCGGCGTCATTTCGGTCGCGTTGTTCGCTTCATTGATGACATCTTGCACCTGACCCTTGGCCTGGTTCAGTTCATCCATGATGGACTCGTTGTAGAGTTGTTGGCGTATTTCATCTGCACCGATTTCGTTTTCGATTTCGGTTCGAAGATTGGCCAGACTTCGCCGGATCCGCCCCACATAGAACGCAACCGTCCGAATAGTCTCAGGTAGCTTGCTCGGGCCGATTACCAGCAGTGCGACCACAAACACAAGCATCAGCTCTGGGAAGCCAATATCGAACATCGTGCTGCTCAGTCAAACCTGACGAGGGTGGTCAGGATTGTTTGCTGTCAGCGTTGACTCTCTCGTTGATGACCTTTGGTTCCTCGCTCGCAGCGGACTCAACGCCGGCGGGTTTCTCGGACTTATCTTCCATCGCGTTACGGAAACCTTTGATCGCTGATCCCAGATCACCACCGAGTGACTTCAGTTTGGTTGTGCCAAACAACAGTAGCACAATGACCAGGACCAGAATGAGTTCTGTTACACCAAATGACATGTTTGCTTCTCCTATTTTTGCGTCGCGCCTTTGTTCGCGCTATTACTTGGACCGCGCTGCCTTCTCTATTATCCCTGAGATATCAAAACGTCGTTCCAACTCAGACAGTACTTGCTGATGGCTGAGTCCTAGGTGCGCGAGCATAACCATGGTGTGGAACCAGAGATCTGCGGTCTCCTTCACCACCTCATTCGCGAGGACCTCATCCGTTTTTCCATCGAGGTTTTTCGCTGCAACGATGGTCTCGCTGGCTTCCTCACCGACCTTCTTCAAGATGCGATCAAGACCACCCTGATACAAGCTCGCGACATACGATGTTTCTGGATCAGCCTGTCGACGCTTATCCAGTGTATCGGCGAGTTGGTTCAGCACTTCGTCCATGTCCTATCTCGATGAGTCTGCTTTCGGCTTACTTGGGAGTCTCGTATATCGCTGACGGGTCACGGAGTACGGGTTCCATGGGCTCCCAGACACCGTCTTTCAATGTCCTAAAAAAGCAGGACTGACGCCCAGTGTGACAGGAAATACCGCCTTCCTGATTGACTTTTAATACAAGCACATCGCTGTCGCAATCCATTTGCAGCTCTATGAGATGTTGCGTGTTGCCTGATTCTTCGCCTTTTCGCCATAGTCTCTGCCGTGATCGGGACCAATAGTGCACGATCTGATGCTGAACGGTGGCGTGTAGGGCTTCCCGGTTCATCCAAGCGACCATCAGGATACGCCCATTATCCGCATCCTGTGCGATCGCGGGAATCAATCCATTGTCGTCAAAGTGCACTTCTTCCAGCCACTCGTTCATGGGGAACACCTGCGTCGTCGGTCCAAAAAAGGGGCGCGAGCATACGTCATGGTTTGACGAACATCCAGTAAATACCGGCGCTGCCGAGCAGTGATGATCCGATGATCCATTCGTTGGCGGCGTATCCTGTTGCGGGAATCAGCAGGCTGGCCAGCGCAGCAAGTAGCAGGACACCTCCGGTCCTACTCTGGCGGCGTTGCCGTCGCTCAGCGTTAATATCTTGCTGTAGAGCACGCAATACTTGAGTCTGTTCTTTACTGATCCGCGCAAGGGATGCCATGTCTTGTAATGCCGTCAGCGCAACAGTGGGTAGTCGGGGTAACTGTTCAATCAATGCCGGACCGTGCTCTGACAACTGACGTATAAGGCCACGAAAACCCACGCGTTCGCTCATCCATCGTTCCATAAAGGGCGCTGCTGTTTCCCAGAGGTCCAGTTCCGGGTAAATCTGTCGCCCCATGCCTTCAATATTCAGCAGTGTCTTTTGCAGGAGGACAAGTTGAGGTTGGACCTCCATGTCAAACTGACGCGCTGTGTTGAAGAGGGCAAGCAGGACCTGTCCAAACGAGATCTGGGAAATGGGTTTCTGGAAATAAGGGTCGCAAACGCTTCGAATCACCGCTTCAAATTCCTGCAGGTCTGTCTCGGCGGGTACCCATCCACTTTCGATATGAAGCCGTGCCACCTCACGGTAATCCCGCCTGAAAAATGCGATCAGGTTATAAGCCAAATAGTCTTTGTCTTCTTCCGTTAATGAGCCGATGATTGCGCAATCTAGCGCTATATAGGTTGGGCGTGCGGAGTCGCTCGTATCGATGTAGACATTTCCCGGGTGCATATCGGCGTGGAAAAAATTGTGCTCGAAGACTTGCGTAAAGAAGATCTCAACACCTAGGTGTGCCAGTACCTTCATGTTGACGTTGCGACCGTGCAGGCCCTGAATATCTGCCGAGGTGAGACCTTGAATTCTCTCCATGACCAACACGTTGGTGCGAGTGAACTCCGAGTACACACGCGGTACGAACAGTTTCCCCGAGTCGAGCCAGTATTCTCTCAGGCGAATGGTATTGGCAGCTTCTAGCTTTAGATTCAGCTCACCGCTGATGATGTTCTCGTAGTTATGGACCACGTCGACAGGACGCAATCGTCTTCCATCGACGGAGAAACGATTAACGAGATCAGCCAGCAGATACAGGACCTTTAGATCTTCCTGAACGATGATATCGATCCCGGGTCTAATGACTTTGATGACGACAGGGGAGCCATCGCGTAATGTCGCTTCATGCACCTGTGCGACGGAGGCAGATGCAAGCGGTTCCGTTTTGAATGTTTGAAATAAGGTCGAGACAGGCGCGCCTAGGGCCATCTCCAGAATTGCTCTCGCCTCCTGCCCGGGGAACGGCGGAACCTGCTCCTGTAGCCTTTGAAGTTCGTCGGCGAGAGGTTCGGAGAGCAGATCCCTTCGAGTCGAGAGTAGTTGACCGAACTTCACGAAAATGGGTCCCAATTCCTCCAACGCTAGCCGTAGTGACGTCGAAGGACTTTGACTGGGTACCGGCATGCACCTTAGCAGCCAGATCATCAGACTCAACCGTCTTGGCAGTTTCGCGTGCGGTGGAATTAAGCGATCGAGGCGACGCCGAATGACGACCCAAAGGATTCGTAGCAGGCGCCGAATTCGCATCATCCTGGGCTTGCTGTTGAACGTTCGGTGTAAGGACGGATACCGCTGTGAATGGCAACGATGCCACCTAGAAGTGGACGTACACTGGCCCGGTCGAATCCGGTATCCCTGATCGTTGATAGCAGTGCCTCGGCACTCGGATGCATGTCGATGGATTCATCCAGATATTGGTAGCTCTCGGCATCATTGGCCAGGAACTTGCCCATGCGAGGCCACAGACGGCGATATTGCTTGTAGGCGGAGGCGATGAAATCGTTGTCTGGCTTGGAAAACTCCAGTACGACGAGTCGCCCACCGCTTTTTAGTACACGCAGGATCTCCTTGAGTGCAACCTCTTTGTTAGTGACATTCCGGAGGCCAAACCCCATGGTGACGACATCAAAGGTCTCGTCAGCGAAACCGAGAGACTCAGCGTCACTCAGAACGTACTTAATGTCGCAGAAGCCTCGGTCGAGCATCTGGTTCCGACCCTGGGTCAACATCGTATCATTGATGTCGGAAAGGACAATTTCGCCATCAGGCGCTACTTTGGGGGCCAGTCGAGCTGCGATATCTCCGGTACCGCCCGCAAGATCGAGGACACGATGCCCCGGTCGAACCCGGCTGACCTCGACCGCAATGTCTTTCAGTATTCGGTGGGAACCGAGTGACATCAAATCGTTCATGACGTCATAACTATCGGCAACCGATCGGAAAACGTCCGCGACGCGAGAGGCTTTTTCGTCACGTCTTACTTTTCGATAGCCAAAGTGTGTGTAGTCATCGCTCATAACGGCATTCTACACCCAGGTTCAATAGCGGGCGATGGACCGGGCGTTCTAGTGACTGACCGCAATAAATCGTGGCTCTCGAGACGCTCCTTGCCTGTGCAAAGCATCCAGGTAACGTTGCCACAAAATGCCGTGTTTGGTAGCCAGTTCATGCAAGTACTCCCAGGTGAAAATCCCTGAGTCGTGTCCGTCTGAAAACTCGATTCTCACGGCGTAATGACCTTGAGGATCCAGGGTTTTGATTCTGACGCCTCGCTTCCCTGACTCTAGCACTGCCTGGTCAGGGCTGTGTCCCTGGACCTCCGCAGATGGAGAATGAACGCGAAGATATTCTGCCGTCAGGGAGTACGTCGCATCATCCCAGGTCAGGTCGAGTATGCCGGTACGCTGATGCAGGTGGATATTAGAGGGGATGATCGTCGTCATAGTCGTCGCGACTGATGGAAAGTAGCGGGTACTTTAGAGAATATAGCGAGACAGATCTTCGTTGTCCGCCAGTTCATTTAGATGGGTATCCACATAGGCTGTGTCGATCTCGATACTAATACTGTCTGCGTCATTTTCTGAGTGTTGTTCGCTGTCAAAAGAAATAGACTCGAGCAATCTTTCCATGACTGTATGCAGGCGTCGCGCCCCAATGTTCTCCGTACGTTCATTGACCTGCCAGGCAATCTCGGCGATACGGGAGACCGCTTGTGGCGTGAATGAAAGGTTGAGACCCTCTGTGCCGAGTAGTGCCGAATATTGTTCGGTCAAAGATGCTTTGGGTTCGGTCAAAATCCGCTCGAAGTCAGTCGCTTCGAGTGCCTGTAGTTCGACCCTGATAGGCAGACGACCCTGCAGCTCAGGGATCAGATCGGAAGGTTTACTCAAATGAAACGCACCCGAAGCAATGAATAGGATGTGGTCGGTCTTGATCATCCCGTACTTGGTGGACACGGTGGAGCCTTCGATCAGTGGCAATAGGTCGCGTTGAACACCCTCTCGGGAGACATCGACGCCTGAAGTTGCATCTGCTCGTCGCGTAACTTTGTCTATTTCATCGATGAAGACGATGCCAGTTTGTTCGGTTGCCTCGACCGCTGCGATTTTCAGGTCCTCTTCGTTGATCATGTTGGCAGCTTCCTCGTCAGTCAGCTGCTTCATCGCGTCCTCAATACGGAGTTTGCGGGTACGCGTTTTATCGGGTGCCATGTTAGAGAACATCGACTGTAATTGATTGGTCATTTCCTCCATACCGGGTGGTGACATGATTTCAAAGCCCAATGTCGGTGCGGCGACCTCAAGTTCCACTTCCTTATCGTTCAGTTCTCCTTCGCGTAGTTTCTTTCGAAAGAGCTGTCGTGTTGCGTTGTTCTCCCGTTCATCGTGTTCGTCATTCCTGGCAGGTGGCAATAATGCATCCAGAACACGTTCTTCGGCTTCGTCGATGGCGCGATCCTTGACCAGAGACATTTCACTTTCTCGTAACATCTTGAAGGAGGCTTCCACAAGATCCCGAACAATGGATTCAACATCTCGTCCGACGTAGCCAACCTCAGTGAAGCGTGTCGCCTCGACCTTGACGAAAGGTGCAGAAGCAAGTTTGGCGAGGCGTCTCGCGATTTCTGTTTTGCCAACCCCTGTCGGTCCAATCATGAGGATGTTCTTCGGTGAGATCTCTGTGGAGAGACTCTCTTCCAACTGCAACCTGCGCCAGCGATTTCGAAGGGCGATAGCGACGGCGCGTTTGGCATCGGCCTGACCGACAATGTGCTTGTCCAGTTCATGGACAATTTCTCGGGGTGTCATATTCGACATTCGCGGGCTCGTTGATGTATGGATTCCAGACCTTGTCAGGTCATGGGGTCAGAGAGATAGACTCGATGACTCGCTGATGGTTCGTGTAGATGCAGATATCTGCTGCGATGGTGAGAGCCTTCTCAACAATCGCTTCCGCGGGCAGGTCGCTGCCGTCCAGTAACGCGCGAGCGGCAGCCTGAGCAAAGGGGCCGCCTGAACCGATGGCCATTAGGCCGTCCTCAGGTTCAATGACATCTCCGTTGCCAGTAATGATGAGAGACGCATCTCGATTGGCCACGGCTAACAGAGCTTCGAGACGGCGCAGGACACGATCAGTTCGCCAGTCTTTAGCCAGCTCTACGGCAGCGCGGACCAGGTGACCCTGGTGTTTTTCAAGCTGGCCTTCGAAACGCTCGAAAAGCGTGAAGGCGTCAGCGGTCCCGCCAGCGAAGCCGGCAATTACCTGGTCCTTGTAGAGTCGACGCACTTTCCGTGCGTTTCCCTTCATGACAGTGTTACCGAGTGTTACCTGGCCGTCGCCGCCGATTGCGACGGCGTCGGCAGCACGCACGGAGAGTATGGTGGTTCCTTCAAGCTGTTGCACGCCAGGCTTCCAACTATTATTTAAGTCTAGATATGGGGGGGCCGCCTTGCGAATTCAAGCTACTGTCAGAATCAACGGATGCGTAACGTCAGAGCAGGATGGTTGTGCTCAGCCAGACTTGTCCTCATGCGGGAAAGTGAAAGGCCTCCCTCGACCGGGCCGACAATGACGCGATGCCAGATATCGCCATCTTTCTCCGCCTCAAACAGTGATGCCTCGAATCCTTCAAGGATCAGGCTCGCACGTAGAGCGTCAGCATCACCGATTTCCCGGAAAGATCCGACCTGGAGCATATAGACCGCATCGACGGATGGTGGTTGTGTCTTGTCGGGCTGCGGATTGACATCAGACACAGGTACTTCAGCACTAGGGAAAATCTCGTAGAACTCCCATTCAATTTCACCGCGTTGCTCAGTTGTATCGGTGGCGGTTTGACCGGCTTCTGAGTCTGGAATCGGGTTGACCTGTCTCGGGCCATCAACGTTGAGCGGATTAGAACCCGGTGTGAGTCCTACATAGATGAGCAGTGCAATGAAGAGTCCGGTTGCCAGGCCCGCTAAAAACCACACCCAAGAGGGAAGTGTTGCAGACTTTGCCTGTATGCGTCCCCGCTTTTTCCGTTTGGCGTAGTCCTTGGCCATGGCGGCCAAGTATAGCAGCATATTAGAGGCTGTCTGTCGGATCCACGTCCAGGCTCAATCTGAGGCCGCTCCGGCTTAGGCTCGCGGTCTTGATCAGGAATCGGCTCAGTCCCTTATGAAGTTGTGCCCGACGTCCAGCTGTGAAAAGAAGTTGAGCACGGTAGTAGCCTTCTCGTTTCTCCATATTCGCAGGCAACGGACCCAGAACTTCGACACCGGGAACGTTGATCCCCTTAGAGGCATTGGTGAGGAACCTAAGTGCGGTATCGGGTTTTCTGGACTCGGCTCGTGCCGTGGCTATAAACCGATGGGGGGGCAGTGCAAATGTTTCCCGTTCCGACAACAGATCTGTGAGAAATTGCTCGTAGTCCTGATTGATCAATGTGCTGAACATGGCTTCGTTTGGGAAATGTGTCTGGATTATGACGGTTCCGGGACGATCTTCGCGTCCGGCCCTACCACCGACTTGCGTGAGTAGTTGCGCTGTTCGTTCTGTGGCTTTGAAGTCCGCACTGTAGAAACCGGCATCAAGATCAATGATGACCACGAGCGTCACGCGTGGAAAGTGATGTCCTTTCGCGAGTAACTGAGTACCGACGAGAATCGCCGGATTGCCGTCGCTGATCTGCGTGCGGAGTGTTTCAAAGGCATGTTTTTGTCGTGTGGTATCTCTGTCTACCCGGAGAATCGGAATGTCTCCGAACTTGGATGTAAGGTGTTGTTCAATTCGCTCAGTCCCCAGACCCAACGGTATCAAATGCTGCTGGCCACACGAAGGGCATCTCGGCGGCACTGGCATCTGATGTCCGCAATGGTGGCATCTAAGTCTGTGTTCCCCTCGATGTAAGGTGAGTGGCGCGTCGCACGCGGTGCATTGGGCGCGCCAGTTGCACGTGAGACACATCAGGACCGGTGAATAGCCTCGTCGATTTTGGAAGACCAGGACCTGGTTACCCGCGCCAAGGTGATCGTGCATTGCCGTCAGTGTCGGTGCGGCAAGGCCACCATCGGCCGGATAATGGGCCAGATTGACGATCTGTTGTGTTGGCAGCTGAACGTTACCGGGACGAGTGGTCAGTCGGTGTAGGTGATAACGCTCTGTCATCGCATTGTGGAAGCTTTCTGACGATGGGGTAGCGCTCCCAAGGATGACCGGGATACCCTCGCGTTGCCCGCGTAGCACCGCGAGATCCCTTGCTGAGTATCGGAGCCCGTCATTCTGCTTGTACGAACTATCGTGTTCTTCATCAACAATGAGAATGCCGGGTTTGTGCAGCGGAACAAAAATAGATGATCGAGTCCCGATGATGATTCCGGCATTCCCGTTTCTTGCCTTCTGCCAGTTGGCGTAACGCTCGTTGTCGGTCATTCCAGAGTGCATTGTCATTACGGGGATAGAGAACCGCTGTTGAAACCGTTCGATGGTCTGGGGAGTCAGCCCGATTTCAGGAACCAGGATCAGAGCCTGGCGGCCCTGTTGCAGAACTTGCTCTATCAGTTTCAGATAAATCTCTGTCTTGCCGCTACCAGTGACGCCAAACAGCAGATGCGTACCGGGTTTGGATGCCGCTTCGATGGCGTTCGCCTGTTCGGTTGAAGGTACAATCCCTTGGTCTTGAACTGACAGCAATGTCGGGTCAAATGGCGTGATGGTTTCGGGGCCCTCAGTCCACCTCGCGAGGTCTCGGTTGATCAACGCGACAAGGACACCGCTTGAATAAGATTGGGATACTGCAGACTTGGTCAATCCGTTGGGGGACCCTCTCAAAGCTATCAGCAGATCGCGTTGTTTGGGTGCTCTATGCAGCGACTCAAGATTAGTCTGTTGACCAGAGTCCGTGGCCATCAGGCGCGTCTTTTTCGGGATCGGTGCAGATTCCCGCCTTCTCATGACAGCCGGGACTGCGGTGCTGAACACCTCACCAGGTGGATGGTGATAGTAGGTTATGCACCAGTGAACGAGTTCCAGAATGTCTGGTGGAATCAGAGGGACGGTGTCCAGAATCCTGTCGATGTATTTGAGTGCAATACCGCTAGGAGGAGGTGCGATATTGACGCCTGTGATCCAGCCCGTCAGTTTCCGTCGGCCAAATGGCACGAGTACACGCATACCCAGCTTCAATGACGACGTCTTGTGCTCGTCAGGTACACGATATGCGAAGGTCCTTCGAAGCGGAACAGGAACGGCCACTTCAATGATGTTGCTGTGGTCGCCTGCCTTCATACCAATATCGTTAGATGGATCTATCATGTCTCCGACAGTACTACGGCGCTTCGCATTTGCAAGTGCGTGGGGTCGTGTCGGTGTAGTCCCCGAGACATTGTAGGCGACTTACTCGATATCTTACCCCTGCACCGCTTGAGATTGGGTCATTCTCTGGTATGATCCGCCACTCTTTTCTGGGGGTTCGCCATGAAACCTGGGATACATCCAAAATACGAAGAGATCACAGCGCGTTGCAGCTGTGGCAATGAGATCAAGACTTACTCCACTCTGTGCGAGGACATCCATCTGGAAGTTTGCTCCAGGTGCCATCCATTCTATACCGGTAAGCAGAAAATTGTGGATACTGCGGGACGTGTGGATCGGTTCAATAAGCGCTTTGGGAACCGCAAACGAGTCTGATAAGCGTTCGTCCCGACACTCTCGTCGCAAACCTCCGAGCTTCGTAACGCCTCTTCCAAATCTAGAAGATATCGATCGTCTGGCTTGAGCCACCCTTACGCTCACTGAAGTCGGTGAGTGCAGGGGGCGCATATTCCTGCCTGAAAACCTCTCGAATGTAGGGTTCGTTTGGAAGCGCGCGCTCCCCCGTATCCGGGTTGATCCTGATAGTGACCAGACCGTCGGGAATTTCGAGGTCGTCACCCTCACTTTCGGGCGGAAGGGCTTCTGACATGTAGTCGATCCAGGCGTCGAGTGGCAATCGGGATCCCCATTCCTGTTCGCCCACAGGTGAATTGTCACCGAAACCCGACCAGACTGTTGTCACCAGATCCGGTGTATAGCCTGAAAACCAGACGTCAGCGTCATTCGTGGTCCCGGTTTTTCCTCGAAGATCGTCACGCTTCATTTCCCTGGCGGCTCTCCTACCCGTACCACGACGAACAACGTCGTTCAGGATGGAGTCCATGATGTGGGCGACCCGAGGTTCCATGATTCGGATAGCAGGATTGTCGATATCGCAGATCTCGTCTTTGCAGATGCGCGGGCCAGCATCTCTGAACATCTCCTCACCATCCAGATTTTCAATATGGGCGATGAGGTACGGCTCGATGCGGTAACCACCGTTCGCGAACGTGGCATAGGCGGCAGCGACTTCCAGGGGGCTAAGTGCAATCGTACCCCCGCCGAAGGCCAGCTGTACATCAAGAGGGAATTCCTCAGTATCGAACCCGAATCGTGAGAGATAGCGAACGACGTTCGTGGCGCCATAATCGAGGACAACGCGCATCGAGACCAGATTGACGGACCGCACCAGCGCATCACGTAACCTAAGCTCGCTGGAGAAACTATCGCCGGAATTTTTGGGGCGGTAGACCTCTTCCTGTTCGCCGCCTGGCAATACCAGCGGTGCGTTGTTATAAACAGACGCCGCGGTCATACCGCTATCAATGGCACCGGCATAGACCAGCGGTTTCAGTAGGCTTCCAGGTTGTCGGCGCGCTTGGGTTACATGATTGAACTGTCTGAGCTTGAAGTCGAGACCGCCAACGAGCGCTCGAATAGCACCCGAATCGGGGTCCATCGAGACCAGGGCACCCTGGATATCGGGTATCTGTCCAAGAGCGATCCCCTCGGTCGTTGGGACAAATCGGATCACGTCGCCGACTGAAACAATATCATGGGGTGTTTTCGGGCGAGGACCCCGCTGATTGACCGATATGTACGGTCTTGCCCAGGACATTGTCTCGAATGACATAGGCACAGCTTCGCCGTCCTGAGTCAGGATTTCGATGTGCGTGTCGTCCACCAGGGTGACGATGCCCGGATATTGGTCTGCAACAGGCGTCAGATTTTCGAGAGTTTCCAGCCAGTTGGGCGGGTAGCCGTATTCGGGGGCCGCGATGTACTCGTCAATGCCTTGCAGTTGTCGATATTCTGGACCGCGGTAGCCATGCCGCCGATCATAGGCAATAAGTTGGTCGAGTATTGCGTTTTCCGCAATCTGCTGACGACGACTGTCCAGCGTTGTATAGACCTTGATCCCTTGCGAATAGACTTGATTGCCGTAGGTCGTTCGTAAGTGCTTACGTACCATTTCCGCCACATATGGTGCGGGAAGTTCTATAACTCGGTTGTGGACGCTCGCAGTAATGGGCGCTTTCAAAGCCTCGTCGTATTGTTGTTGGTTGACCGAGCCCTGTTCGAGCATCCTGGATAACACCAGGTTGCGTCTTTGAAGTGCCCATTCGGGACCATTGATAGGATTTCCTTTCTGGGGCTTTTTTGGGATGCCGGCGAGCATCGCCATCTGCGCCAACGTCAACTCGTCGATGTTCTTGCCGTAGTAGGTGTTGGCTGCGGCCTGTATGCCAACCGCATGCTTGCCGAAATCGATCACATTCAAATACAACGTCAGGATCTCTTTCTTACTGAGTTCCTGTTCGACTTTCACTGCCAGCAGCATTTCCTTGAATTTTCGGAAGAACAGCTCCTGATTGTCTCCCGACACGTTTTTGACAAGCTGCATAGTTATGGTACTCGCACCACTATGAATCTCGCCCATGTTGCGTACCAGTTGCCAGGTGGCGTTCATGAGTGTGATGAGGTCGATTCCGCTGTGCTCAAAAAATCGTTTATCTTCAGTATTGAGTAACGCGTGACGAAAAAGAGGAGGGATTTCGTCGTAGCTTATGGGGGTCAAGCGCTCACCGAACTCCTCAATGAGCTTGTTATCGGCAGAGTAGACACCGAGAGGAGCCTTCAGTGTGACGTTCGTGAGACTGCGAACTTCAGGGATCTGGGGATTCAGATAAAGAAAAGCTGCGGATAGGCTCATGGATAAGCTGCAGATTGCGGCCAGCGACAGAAGTCCTAGTATTTTGCCGATGTGTTTCACGGACAAACCCATAAGCTGTAGGATCGATAGCCAATTATAGGCGACGAGAAAATAAAAATGATTATAATGACGCACCCTGCGTCATTTGGGCAAATTGTTGCTAAATTAATGCATTACAAGGTTTTATTCATTCATTTTGTTAGCGCTTGTCTAATAAGTATCACTTAGTATGATATTTTTTGTAGTTGCCATGAATTATTTTTATGGAAAGTAACCTAGCGTTCTGAGCTTTCTCAACAAAGGATCGAAGCCAATGCTGTGGCGTGACATCAGTTCCACATCGGTGAAGCTCTTCAATGCAGTTGGCAAATTCAAGGTCGAAAGTTATGGCATTGAGCCATTGCCTTAGAATGGAGTTGTTGAGAAGAATATTGCTGATTTATAAGGTGTTGGCGAAGACATCTTAGGCTGTTTGAACGATCCAAAACCAAGGAGAAAGAAGCCACAGGAGCGCTGGCAGGATCGGCCGTCATCACATTTGTCATTGAAATGCCCGCGACCCTGTACGAGGACGAAATGGAGACTCAGATCATCAAGGTGGAAGCCGACAATTTCATACCATATTCGTGGGATGAGGTTTCCGTCGATTATGAGGGTCAGGGTCCGTCGCTACAAAACAAATATCAGATGGAAGTGCTGCTTGCTGCTTGTCGGCGAGAAAATGTTGAGACGCGGCAGGCCGCGGTCGAACATGCAGGTTGCAAGTGCAAGGTCGTCGATATCGAAGCGCATTCCATGTATCGCGCTTTTAATCTGGTCCGGCAGCAATTTGAAACTGATAGTGATAAAAATCAGGTGGTCGCAATCACCGATACTGTAGCCATCATGATCGCGTTTAGGATGATTATAGAGACTTTTCCCCTGCATAACCGGGAACAATTGTTTGGAGGGAAACAGCTGACCCGAGAGATTCAGCATCGGTACAGTTGGCCAGTCGAAGAAGCTGGTCTCTTGCCGGCCGCTGATGCGGTCGGTAAGTGAATTGGACATCGCCCGCGCTCCTTCCATGCTGGCCACTCGCAATGTTTTTCTCGTGGGACCGATGGGGGTGGGTAAGACCACTATCGGTCGACTGTTGGCGCGCGAGTTACGGTTGACATTTGTTGACAGTGATCAGGAGATAGAAAAGCGGGCAGGTGTTGAGATTGCCTGGATTTTTGATGAAGAGGGTGAAGCTGGGTTTCGGGAAAGAGAAGCGCGGGTTCTTGAGGACATCTGCCAGCAAAGCGGATTGTTGATCGCGACAGGTGGCGGTGCAGTGCTGCTGGAGGAGAACAGACGCGTATTGAAACGCCACGGCGTTGTGGTGTTTCTCGATACGACCGTTGATGTACAGCTCAAGCGCACTGCGAAAGACAAAAAGCGGCCATTGTTGCAGAATGATGACCGTCGCGCGTTGCTGATGAAGATGCGGCAGGAAAGGGACCCGGTCTATCGGGGTGTCGCTGATCTACATGTGAACGTTGGTGACGCCAGCAGCCGGCGAACGGTTAACAAAATCATCAAATTACTGGAGCAGAAGGGCGTTGCTGTACGAGACGATCAATCTGACGGTAGGTGAGCATCAGTATCCCATTTACGTGGGATCTGATCTTTTATCCAATGCGGATCTTTTAAGGCCGTATGTTGCAGGACGTCGTGCGTTTCTGATTAGTAATGAAACGGTCGGACCACTCTTTGCGCCGACCCTTCGTCAGGTGCTCACTGATGTGGAACTAGATGAGCACTTTCTGCCCGATGGTGAAGCCTTCAAAACTCTGGATAGGGTCACGGAAACGGTTGAACACCTTATTGCCAGAGGCCATACGCGAGATACTACGATCGTCGCGCTGGGTGGCGGCGTGGTCGGTGATACAGCAGGATTTACGGCTGCGGTTTACCAACGTGGTGTGCCATTTGTTCAGATACCAACAACTCTGCTGGCACAGGTTGACGCTTCAGTTGGTGGTAAAACGGCAGTGAATCACGCGCTGGGCAAAAACATGATTGGTGCCTTCTATCAGCCTCAAGCCGTGGTGATCGATACCGACACATTAAACAGTCTCCCGGAGCGGGAACGCATCGCCGGTGTCGCAGAAGTGATCAAGCATGGGATTATGGCGGATAAGACCTATTTTGCCTGGGTTGAAGCGCATCTGGAGAACATCCTGGCTCAGGATCCGGAGGTGATGAGCCATGCGATTGCTCGCAGCTGTCAGATCAAGAGCGAGATTGTGGCTGATGATGAAAAGGAGAAGGGACGCAGGGCATTGCTCAATCTGGGTCATACATTCGGACACGCTATTGAATCAGCGCTGGGGTACGGCGAATGGTTGCATGGAGAAGCGGTTGGTGCCGGTCTGGTGATGGCCGCTGACCTATCAGCGCGAATGAAAATGCTGGCACCCTCGGATGCTTTCCGCATCAGAAGCGTTGTTGAGAAAGCAGGGTTGCCCGCCATGCCACCTCTACAGGTCGTTGACCAGTTGCGAGAGCTGATGTCACGAGACAAAAAGGCGTCTGACGCGGGTTTACGGCTCATTCTCGTACGGTCAATCGGAGAAGCGGTGGTCGTTCCAGATGTTCCGGAAGCGCTGATAGCCGAGACAATTTCGGCTCGGGAGGCGCTTTGTGGGGGCTGATTCGCGCGGATAGGGCCTTACGCAGTCGTTATCAGTCTGATTTGACCGACGTCGTCGGTATTGGGTGGCGCGCCGACTATGCTCGCCGTGACACCCCCGAGTGGTTTGCAGAGTCCCGCAACGTTTACCTGCGGTTACTGCTATCAGGATACAGTAGAAAAAAGGACAGCTTTCGCTGGCCTTTTCCTTTCTGAGTGGCGTTATTCAGAGAGATTTGGTTGATTTGGATCAGACCGGCAATTCGCTTGTGCCCATCAGATCGGTATCGATCGCGCGAGCTGCTTCCCTGCCCTCATTAATCGCGCGGACCACGAGATCCTGACCTCGTCTGCATTCTGCGGCGGCGTAGATACCATCAATTGAGGTGCGAAAATCTTCCTTGTTGGCCCGGTAGTTTCCGCGGTCGTCTAGATCGATACCGAGTGACTCATTGATGTAGTGCTCGGGCCCCAGGAATCCCATGGATAGCAGGACCAAATTGGCAGGCCAGAACTTTTCGGTGCCTTCAATAGGCTTGAGATCTGCATCTACATTCACCGTGTTGATCCCTTTCAGTGTGCCATCGTCACCTCGCACGAAGTCTGTACTGTTGATGGAGTACACGCGTGGATCGTCACCGAAACGGTCGGCCGCTTCGGCATGCCCATAGTCGACCCTGTAGATGCGCGGCCAGAGGGGCCACGGGTTGTTCGGTGCACGTTCCATCGGCGGCTGTGGGAACAGCTCAAAATTTACCAGTGATTTGCACCCGTGACGCAGTGAAGTACCGATACAATCCGTACCGGTATCGCCTCCGCCGATGACGATGACATCTTTGTCTTTTGCAGAGATGTAATGACCGTCTTCGTGATTGGAGTCGAGCAGTGACTTGGTATTCTTGTGGAGAAACTCCATGGCGAAGTGAACACCGTCACCTTCGCGCCCGGGGATTGGAAGGTCACGTGCACGACCTGCTCCCAAGGCGAGCAGGATGGCGTCGTTGTTGCATTGAATTTCAAGGACATCCACGGCACGATCTCCGATCCCACCAACATCAGCGTTAGTGACGAAATTCACGCCCTCACGTTTGAGAATATCGATTCTTCTCTCAACAACGACCTTTTTGTCGAGTTTCATATTTGGAATGCCATACATCAGTAATCCGCCGACACGATCTGATTTCTCGTAAACGGTGACATCGTGGCCGGCCTGATTCAGCTGTGCGGCTGCGGATAGACCACAAGGACCGGACCCAATTACAGCAACCTTCTTGCCCGTGCGCTTGGTAGGAACCCTCGGCAGGACCCAGCCTTCCTCCCACGCTCTATCAATGATCGCGTTTTCGATATTTTTGATGGTCACGGGTGGGTTTGTAATCCCGAGTACGCAAGCGCCCTCACACGGTGCTGGACAGACGCGACCCGTAAACTCGGGAAAATTGTTGGTTTTGGATAGCCGTTCGTAGGCGTCGTGCCAGCGACCCCGGTAGATGAGATCGTTCCATTCTGGAATCAGGTTATGAATCGGACAACCATCGCCCGATTGGCAGAAAGGCACACCACAGTCCATGCAGCGAGCACCCTGAGTCGTCAGATGTGATTCATCATGTTCGGTGTAGATTTCGCCAAAATCCTGCACGCGCTCGGATTCGACACGATATGGGACCGTTTCGCGTTCGAATTCCTTGAAGCCGGTTGGTTTACCCATTTAGAAAATACCTTGTTCTTACTACGCGGCCTTGTCGGCGGCTTCCAGCAATACGCGTTTGTAGTCAGTGGGCATCACCTTCTTGAATAGTCCCAGGGCGTTATCCCAGTCAGCGAGGAGATCCGCTGCGACACTAGAGCGCGTGAATTTGTGGTGAGACTCAAGCATTGTTCGGAGCTCTGCGACATCGTCATCGCCAGTTACCGGTTCTAGTTCAAAGGTTTCCATGTTGCACCGACTGGCGAATTGATTGTCCCGATCCAGCACATAGGCAATACCACCACTCATTCCGGCGCCAAAGTTTCGGCCGGTTTCACCGATCACAACCACACGCCCACCGGTCATATATTCACAACCATGGTCACCGATGCCTTCGACGACAGCGCGTGCGCCACTGTTGCGTACGCAAAATCGTTCCGCAGCTATTCCTCTGAAATATGCTTCGCCACTGGTAGCCCCATACAGGACGACGTTGCCAATCAGGATGTTGTCTTCTGGCGCGAATGTGCTGGCTTCAGGTGGATACACGACAAGACGGCCGCCAGACAGACCTTTACCCACGTAGTCGTTGGCGTCGCCTTCTACTTCAATCGTGATCCCGGGCGCCAACCAGGCGCCGAGACTCTGACCGGCGCTGCCATTCAGTTTGATATGAATAGTGTCATCCGGGAGACCCTGTCCTGCCGTTGCCTTCGCGAGTTCATGGGACAGGATCGTCCCGACTACTCGATCTGTATTGACGACAGGCATGTTGATGTTGACCGCCTTGCCTTCACGGAGTGCCGACTCGGCTTCCACGAGTAGTTTCTGGTCCAGAGCCTTTTCAAGTTCATGATCCTGACTGCGTGTCCGGTAGACATCAGTATCGTCGTACATGATCTGAGCGGGACTCAGGATGGACGTCAGATCCAGACCTTTAGATTTCCAATGATTTATAGCCGCGTCGACATTCAACATATCAGAGCGACCGACCATATCGTTGACCGTTCTGAAACCGAGTTGAGCCATGATCTGGCGCATTTCCTTAGCGACCATCATCAGATAGTTAACCACGTGGTCCGGTTGACCGGTAAATTTCTTACGAAGCTCTTCATCCTGGGTCGCAATGCCTACCGGGCAGGTGTTGAGATGACACTTCCGCATCATGATGCATCCCAGTGTGATGAGCGGTGCGGTTGCGAATCCGTATTCTTCTGCGCCCAGCAAAGTGGCGATCGCGACATCTCGCCCTGTCTTGAGCTGGCCATCAGTCTGGAGATAAACGCGTGATCGCAGGTTGTTCATGACCAGCGTCTGTTGCGTTTCAGCCAGCCCCAGTTCCCAAGGAATGCCGGCATGTTTGATGCTGGTGAGAGGGGATGCCCCCGTACCGCCATCGTGGCCTGCAATCACCAGATGATCGGTTTTGGCCTTGGTCACGCCTGCGGCGATGGTACCTACGCCGATTTCGGAACCCAGTTTGACGCTGATCCGTGCACTGGGATTCGCGTTTTTCAGGTCGTGAATCAGCTGTGCAATATCCTCGATTGAATAGATATCGTGGTGTGGTGGCGGACTGATCAATCCAACCCCAGGCGTCGAATGCCTGATGCGCGCGATGGTCTGGTCGACCTTACCGCCGGGTAGCTCGCCACCCTCGCCAGGTTTAGCACCCTGCACAATTTTGATCTGCAGCTCGTCCGCATTGGCGAGATACCAGATGGTGACGCCGAAGCGACCCGACGCGACCTGTTTGATGGCTGATCGTCGAGAATCGCCGTTCGCCATCGGAACAAATCTTTCAGGGTCTTCGCCACCCTCACCGGTGTTTGATTTACCGCCAAGGCGGTTCATTGCGATGGCTAGTGATTCATGGCTCTCTGCTGAGATGGATCCGAAGCTCATTGCACCGGTACAGAAGCGCTTCACGATCTCAGTTTCGGGCTCGACCTCTTCGATATCGATAGGGCCGCTATTGCCATCTTCGATGAACGACATAAGGCCCCGAAATGTGCAACGTTTTGTCGATTCTTCATTAATGTACTTCGAGAACGCCCAGTAGGCATCTTCGTTATTTGTGCGCGCCGCGACCTGCAGATTTGAGATGGCCTCCGGGTCCCACATGTGAGCATCGCCACCGCGTCGCCAGTGAAAATCGCCGTTGTTCTGCAAAACCGGGATGAGGTTGTCACCACGCGCCGGATAACCCAATGAGTGGCGATCCATGATTTCTCGAGTCAACACATCCCAGGTAATACCCTCCACGCGGCTCGCCGTTCCGGTAAAGCAGCGGTCAATGATCTCCGTACTGATACCAACGGCTTCGAAGATCTGCGCACTCTTATAACTTTGAAGTGTTGAGATACCCATTTTCGCCATCACTTTGAGCATGCCTTTGGCCACAGCCTTCCGGTAGGCGGTTATGATGCTGTCGTAGTTGCTGTACTGATCCTGTGGCAGTTGACCCTTTTCGCGGGCCTCCCAGATGGCTTCGAACGCAAGGTAAGGATTGATGGCGTCTGCGCCGTACCCCGTGAGCAGGCAGTGATGATGAACTTCGCGAGCCTCACCAGTTTCCAGCACTAGACCAATGCGTGTTCGCGAGAAGGTCTTTACGAGATGATGATGTACGGCGCCACAGGCAACCAGTGAACTGAGTGGAACACGGGTCTCTGAGATGTTTCGATCTGAGAGAATAATCAGTGAGTAGCCATCTTCAATGGCTTGGCTTGCTTCGTTGCAGATGCGGTCTAGAGCGTCAGTCATGCCCGCTCGGCCTTCAGCCTTATCAAAAGTGATATCGATTGTGCGTGTTCGCCAGCCCCGTTGATCCATCTGTTTCAGTGAAACGAGTTCTTCATCACTAAGTATGGGATGGGGTATTTCCAGACGCTGCGCATGCCCTGGCGTTGTGTCCAGAAGGTTGCCTTCAGGTCCGATAAAGCAGGAAAGAGACATGACCACTTCTTCCCGAATCGAGTCGATAGGAGGGTTTGTGACCTGTGCAAACAACTGTTTGAAGTAGTCGTAGATCATGCGAGGTTTGTCGGACAAAACAGCTAAAGCGGCATCGTTTCCCATGGATCCCAGGGGATCGCGAGCTTCCGTCACCATTGGTAGCAGCATGAACTGCATGGTTTCGGTGGTGTAGCCAAATGCGCGCATCCTCGCCAGTAACGTCCCGGGCTGGTAGCCACTATCGTTAACGTGTTGCTGAATATCAGTGAGTGCAATTTTGTGTGTTGACAACCACTCGCTATACGGGCGCTTGTTCGCGAATTCGGTCTTCAATTCCTCGTCCGGAATCATTCGGCCGGCTTCAAAGTCGATGAGAAACATGCGACCTGGTTGCAACCGACCTTTGCTCTTAACATTTTCCGGGTCGACTTTCAGGACCCCAACCTCAGACGCCATGATGACCTTGTCGTCATGGGTCACGTAATAGCGGCTTGGGCGCAGACCGTTTCGATCCAGTACAGCACCAATATACTTTCCGTCAGTAAACGCAATTGAGGCCGGTCCGTCCCAGGGCTCCATTTGAGCGGAATGGAATTCGTAGAACGCACGTTTTGTGGCTGACATGTTTTGATCCTGCTGCCAGGCTTCTGGCACCATCATCATGATGGCCTCCTGCAGCGAGCGTCCGTTCATGAGAAGGAACTCGAGTACGTTGTCGAACGTTCCCGAATCAGAGCAGTCAGGTTCGACGACGGGGAACAATTTGGTGACCTCATCGCCATAGATTGCCGATGCGACGACACCCTGACGCGCGGTCATGAGATTCTGATTGCCGCGTAACGTGTTGATCTCGCCGTTGTGGCTCATAAACCGGTTGGGCTGGGCCCGATCCCAGGAAGGGAAAGTGTTGGTACTGAACCGCGAGTGCACCATCGCGAGGTGAGTTTCGAAGTCGATATCTGACAGGTCGTCGTAGAACGGGAAAACCTGGGCCGGTGTGAGCATGCCCTTGTAGACGATCACTCGTGTGGAAAAACTGCAGGCGTACAGCAGGTTCCCATCTGACACAGTATCATCATCTTTTAATTCACGGGTGAAGCGCTTGCGGATCAGGTAGAGTCGACGTTCCAGTTCATCTCCTTCAATGCCGTTCCCGGCGACGAAGAGTTGCTCGGTAACAGGCATACAAGCTCTGGCGGCAGGTCCGACATCCGCTTTGTCGGCGTCGATAGGTACTGATCGCCATCCAAGGGCTTGCTGGCCTTCTTCGGTGCAGATCGCTTCGATCCTCGCTTTACAGTCAGTGCGAACCGCTTCGTCTTGTGGCAGAAAAATGTTCCCGGTGCCGTATTGCCCGGCCGCAGGAAGATCAAAACCCAGTAATGCCGCTTCACGGGCAAACAGTTTGTGGGGAAGAGCGGTCAGAATACCGGCACCATCACCGGTGTTGGCCTCAAACCCATTGCCACCTCGATGGTCCATATGGCAGTTAATTTCTTCAGCGTCCAACAAGATTTGATGGCTGGCCTCACCACGGATGTGAGCCACGAAGCCTACACCGCAGGCATCATGTTCGAACGCAGGGTCGTACAACCCCTGTTTCTCCGGCGCGATGCGGGGCAGGGACAACCTACTGTTCTGAGTGTTGGTCATCGTGAATCTATGCTCTTTGCCAATGCCGTTCCGAATCCCGGGCGGATGTGAAATCGGCGTTTCCTTTTGCCCGAAGGCTACCTGAAAGGCCCGCTGAACACGGGGCGCTCACAATAACATTGCACCCCCGAAAGTCAAGAGTATCGGCACGGACCACGCCAATTGTTTTGAATGTAACCTATTGAAAATAAGTGATTTATTTAGAATGGAGATTTGGTGGAGGTACAAAAGTTACGTGAAATAGCCGTGATTTGGTGGGTATTACTAGAGAGGTGCTTCCAGAACGCAGGCGTTGCTATAATGCCGGCCTTTTCAACACCCCCCATCAGTCAAGGAAAGTCATGAAAGAACCGGTCAGGGTTGCAGTCACAGGTGCCGCGGGGCAGATCAGCTATTCACTGTTGTTCCGGATTGCATCAGGTCAGATGCTGGGTGACGATCAGCCCGTCACTCTGCAGTTACTCGAAATCCCGCCCGCCATGGAAGCTGTCAGGGGTGTGGTGATGGAACTTGATGATTGTGCATTCCCGTTGATCGCGGACATCATTGCAACAGATGACCCGGACGTTGCATTTAAGGATGCGTCCTACGCGATGCTTGTTGGCTCTAGACCTCGAGGACCCGGTATGGAGCGCAAGGATCTGCTTGAAGCCAATGGGGCGATTTTTTCAGCTCAGGGGAAGTCTCTGAACGATCACGCAGCCAAGGATGTGAAGGTCCTGGTGGTGGGTAATCCTGCCAACACGAACTGTCTCATCGCTCAACGTAATGCGCCGGATCTTGAGGCATGCCAGTTCACTGCAATGACACGACTCGATCACAACCGTGCGCTGACGCAGCTTGCCCAGAAAACAGGCAAACATGTGACAAAAGTCTCTGGGATGACGATCTGGGGTAACCACTCAGCAACCCAATACCCCGATATCTTCCATGCTGATGTTGCAGGGACTGCGGCTTCGGATCTGGTCGATCAGGACTGGGTCGATAGCGATTTTATCCCCACTGTTCAGCAACGAGGCGCGGCCATTATTGATGCGCGCGGCCTGTCAAGTGCGGCATCTGCGGCGAATGCGGCGATCGAACACATGCGTGACTGGGTCGCCGGAACTGGAGACGCCTGGGTCAGCATGGCTGTCTATTCCGATGGTAGCTATGGCGTTGAGGAGGGGCTGATTTACTCGTTTCCCTGCCGCTGTGCGGGCGGAGAGTGGTCTATTGTGACCGGTCTTGAGATCTCTGAGTACAGTCAAAGTAAGATGTCCGCAACTGAGGCAGAGCTGGCGGAAGAACGCGATGCGGTCAAGGACCTGCTCGGCTAACAAATCGTGCTTGCTACCCGAGTGGGGCTGCAACGAGCAGTATTGCGGGTGATTGACCCGCGTTGACACAGTCACTTGTTGTGCTGCGAGGCAGGGCCATTGCCTGCTCTGGTAACAGGTCGTCTCCAGCCATCTCCAGTCCTGATGTAATAGCCATAACAATCTGATATCGCGATGATCGCAACGTCAGGCAGGCGCCCGGTTCCAAAGTATGTCGGTAGACCTCAAACGCATCGAATCGACAGATCAGCTCGCATCGATTGCCATCCTCGTCTGAGATCAGCAACATGGTCGGTTCAGGCACATCAGTTCGGACAAGATTGAGGGCGTCCTCGGTATCCCACTCGTTCTGTGTGACGACCTTTTGAGCAAACGAGATGATCTTCCGTTCATAGTGAGGCGTCTGGAATTCCACCACTCGGACGCCGTGGCGCAACGAATGTGGGACCAGGGTCGGTACCTGAACAACATCACCGACTTTGAGTCGTATTGAGTCTGTGTAGGTCTCGGTGACTGCACGTAGTTCTTGCTCCCTGGATGCGAGTTCGCCGGAGGTCGTACCGTTGTCGATCTGTCGTCGGATGTGTTCGTATTCTCGAATCGAGTCGTGGAAAGATCTCAAAAAGGCTGCGCGGCCTTCGAAAGATGCACGCTTTTCCGCTGACAGTCCCATACGTATCTCACCAACACCATCGGGCCAGGCTTCAGGGTCCACCTGTGTGACGACATAGACTTCCTGCTTCTGTTCGTGCAGTTCGAAGTAGAGATCCCCCTTGGGGTTGTGAGATAGGGGTGCCAGTATTTTCAACAGCAAAGGTAGTTGGGATGAGGTGTCAAAAAGGTCACCAGCGACATGGAGCAACCAGTGGAGTGGCGTATCCAACACATGGCTCACACCGCGGGCTTCGATCCCTGTGAACCAGATTTCCTCGCCCCAGGGTTTCGGTATCCGAATGCTGCTGAGCGGCCAGGGGTGTAATAGGTGAACGGGACGAATGTCCAAACGCTCCGCGATTTCCGCTAGCGAGGTTGGTGGATGGTCTCCATAGGTCTCGTCTGGGTGATCCGTCACGATCACGGGTAGGGAAGGATCCCCGAGATCGGCGTAGACGGTGAGTGTGATCTGACGATCGACGTTGTGTTCCTCGATGATGGCGCACTGAAACTGAAGGGTTGCAGGTATGGAGTCTTTGGTTTTGTCATGACCAGAGGACTGACTGAGCCAGACGTGGGATAGGCGCTCGCGATTGGGTATGTCGTCCAGTGCGAGGAGCGGAAATGTGCCTTTCATTGGTGGTTGTGTGCTCATATCTGATCATATTGTGCGGGATGTCCTACGTGACCGCCATCACGACATGCCTCAAAGTCGTGAGTCGGATGACCTGAAATTTGATGTCCCAAAATGGCTAGCATGATCGAATGACCACACCTAAGATCCAATGGTGCCTTGAACTGACCTCTCGTACACATGATGACGACCGTCCCACTCGACAAAGCGACAGAGAATGCCTGGCGTCAGGCGTGGCAGTCTCGAGACGCGCATTATGACGGTCGTTTCTTCGTAGGTGTCGTGACGACCGGGATTTTCTGTCGAACGGTCTGTCGTGTTAGACGGCTGAATACCGATAATGTGAGATTCTTCGAGAACGCGTCTGGTGCGATGGCATCTGGCTTCAGGCCCTGTTTGCATTGTCAGCCTGAGCTTGCCCCTGGTACGCGGTGGCAACGTAGCGTTGGCATTGTGGCTCATGCATTGCGATTGATGGAATCAA
>CAJWYI010000011.1 GCA_913049815.1 uncultured Gammaproteobacteria bacterium | reverse complement strand
CGCACCAATATATTCACCCGATATCAGGCGGGGCAGGTACCGCTGTTTCTGTTCGTCCGTACCATTCAGGAAGATCTGATTGACGCACAGGTTTGAATGGGCGCCGTAGGACAAGCCAACAGACGCTGACGCTCGACTGATTTCCTCCATGGCCACGGCATGGGCTAGGTATCCATGTCCTGCCCCCCCGTAAGTTTCACTGACAGTCACGCCGAGAACACCCAGTTCACCCATCGTCTTCCAGAGCGACAACGGGAAGTTGTTCTCACGATCAATCTGATCAGCCAGAGGCGTGATTTCTCGTTCTGCGAACCGTCGGACCTGATCCCGGATTATTTCAACCGTTTCTGGCAGGCCGAAGTTCATAGTAGTTGACCAGGTGGTCCTGTATACCAGCCGACATCTCTCGCAGAGTCATGTATGCGGTCTCCGACATCGAGAATCAGCGCAAAGAGAGCCATCCGAACCAGAAGCCCGTTATCCGTTTGTCTGAAAATGGCGAGGTTGGGATTGTCGTTCAGATCGTTGTCGAGTTCACCAGCTTCCGCCCTCGAGTCTCTGGGGAGAGGATGCATAATCACTGTGTTCGGTTCACAGTGTTCAGTGTAGATCGCCTGGTTCAGACGGAAGAGGCCACGATAGCGATTGGCTTCTTCGAGTGAAGGGAATCGTTCTTCCTGTGTCCGAGTACAATACAGAATGTCGGCACCCTGAATACCATTGTGAAGATCATCGCTAACGATCACCGTGTGTCCCCGATCAATCAGCGCTGATGTGTACTCTTCGGGTAGCGCAAGCTCAGACGGCGATATCAAGGTCATATGAAGGTTGTCAAAGAGCCCGAGTAACTTGCATAGCGAGTGCACGGCCCGACCATAGCGAAGATCACCAATCAGAGCGATTCTCAGGTTGTCGATGGATTTCCCCTTTGAAGCCATTTCGCGACGAATCGTATAAAGATCCAGGAGTGCCTGGCTCGGGTGTTCGTTAGACCCGTCACCGCCGTTAATCACGGGTTTCCGACTGGCATCTGCGAACTCTCCGACTGAACCTTCGATCTGATGACGCATCACAATGATGTCGCTGTAGCCTGATAGCACTCGCGCCGTGTCATAAAACGACTCGCCTTTGGCGATTGCAGAAGCACGAACTTCTGTTGTCTCGCGTACCTCGCCGCCAAGCAGATTGAAAGCGCAGCCAAAACTCACCCTAGTTCGTGTACTTGGCTCAAAAAACATGTTGCCCAGGATGGCACCTTCCAGGACGCGCGTAATGCGTTGTCTCTCTGCATAGGGGCGCATCTCATCCGCAACCGAGAAGATTGTGTCGATATCTTCTCGTGTGAACTGGTCCACTGAGAGGATGTGACTGCCGGAAAATTTCATTTACGTCCCCAGAGATATTGGGAGGGTAAGGCGAGAATGAGTTCACGCATCCATTGGTTGGCTTGATCCTTGTCTGTGCTTTCGTGCCAGTAAAGATTGGTTTCAAGACCTGGCACGGGGAATGGGAGGTCGACGTACCGTACGGGGTATTGGCTGTTCATGCGCTCGGCAAATATTTGCGGCACGGTCATCGCGAAGTCTGTTTGGCCCACCAGTTCGGGGGCAGCCTGATAATGCTGGGTTCGAAAAACGATGTCCCGGCGCTCGCCCATTTTCCCGAGGGCAAGATCCACGTGTCCAAGACCACCCCGACGGGACGAGATGTGGATATGTTTAAGAGACAGGTATTCCTTGGTGCTGATGCTATCGCCGACTGACGGATGATCTGTTCTGATGACACAGACATGTGGATGTGAGAAGAGCGGAGCCTGACAGATATGTGGGTCTGGGGTCAGCGGGATGTCCACCGCGAGATCGAGATTTCCCGATGCCAATTCCATGTTCATTTCCCGGCGCCGGACCTGGTAACAATCGATGGCGGTATTCGGTGCTTCCACGCGGACCCGTTCAAACACATAGGGCAGGATAATTGCCTGTGTGAGATCGGTCATACTCAGGCGGAAGCGTTTATCGGAGGCTGCCGGATCAAATAGTTCGCTGTCTTGAACGCTGGCGCGCATGAGTGCAAGGGATTGGCGAACGGACCCGATTATATTCTGCGCGACCGGCGTCGGTACCATTCCATCAGCGGTGCGAACAAACAGAGGATCATTGAAGAGATTCCTGAGTCGCGACAACGAATTGGAAACGGCAGGTTGCGTTATCCCGATGATGTCACCGGCACGGGTCAGATTACCTTCCGTGTAGATCGCATCAAAGACGACAAAGAGGTTGAGATCGATGTCACTGAGTTTCATGGTCGTGATGTGCTTTACAGTTCCTAATGGTAACTGCCAGCTCTTTAAGGTGTCCTCTTTGTAGGTTGGCTGTATGTCTATTCGTGGCCTGAATTGACAGTATCATTGTGATAAATATGACTTATAGTATGCCTTACTGGCAATACCAGTACACAGAGCCATGCCATTTCTTATGTTTGCGCCTTCTCGAATCGTGAACGTTGCTCAGAGCCTGGGGGCAAGGCAATACAAACATAGAAACCCAGACCAGCGATGTTTAGAACAGGGCTCAGGAGTTTCCGGCGATGAGTGAACAACTGACGATCTTGCCGTACGGCTTTGCGCGTCGACATGGTGTCCTGTTGGTCGAGCAGGATGAACAGCCGACGCTGATCCATCGGGCAGGCCTAACGGCGACAGTGATCGCCGAGGTTCAGCGGGTGGCGGGTCAGATTGACGCTTGGCGGTTGGTTGATGATGCGCGTTTCGATCAACAGCTCGCTGAAGTCTATCGCGACGGCGATTCTATGGATGTGATTGAAGAGATTGGCGATGAGATGGATCTCACGCATCTCGCCGAACTGATTCCTGAGACTGGTGACCTGTTGGACCAGGATGACAATGCCCCAATTGTTCAATTCATCAACACATTGCTGATGAAGGCTATTAATGCAGGTGCCTCGGATATCCACATTGAGACTTACGAGACACGGATGGTCGTGCGGTTCCGCGTGGACGGAGTATTGCGAGAAGTGTCCAGCCCCAGACGCGCACTGGCACCACTGCTTGTGAGTCGAGTGAAGGTGATGGCAAAACTCGATATTGCCGAAAAGCGGCTGCCTCAGGACGGGCGTATTCCCATAAAACTGGCGGGCAAGGAAGTCGACGTTCGCGTATCGACGATCCCGACAGGTGCCAATGGTGAACGGGTCGTACTCCGACTTCTGGATAAACAGGAAGGTCGACGCGACCTGAAAAACCTGGGTATGAACGGTACAGACCTTGTCATCATGCAGGATCTGATCAAACGACCACATGGCATCATCCTCGTCACTGGCCCTACCGGATCAGGAAAGTCCACAACGTTGTACGCATGCCTGGATCAGTTGAACGATCGATCTCGGAATATTCTGACGGTTGAGGATCCGATTGAATACGATGTTGAGGGCATCGGTCAGACCCAGGTGAATCCCAAAGCCGACATGACGTTCGCTAAAGGACTCCGCGCCATTCTCAGACAGGATCCAGATGTGGTCATGGTGGGGGAGATTCGCGATGCTGAGACTGCTGATATTTCTGTCCAGCTGAGTCTTACGGGGCACCTGGTCCTATCGACGATTCATACCAATACTGCGATTGGGGCGTTGACACGCTTCGCCAACATGGGCGTTCAGCCGTATTTGCTCAGCAACTCCATTGTCGGCCTGATCGCGCAACGTCTGGTCCGTGTGCTGTGTCAGCACTGTCGGGAAGCGTACACTCCTGATGATTATGAGTGCGAATTTCTGGGCGTCGATAAATCAAATCCTCCGACGGTCTATCGTGCAGCGGGTTGTGAACATTGTGCATACGAGGGCTACCGAGGTCGGCAGGGCATCTATGAGGTGGTCGCGATTGACGATGATCTGCGCCGTATGATTCATCAGGGATCATCCGAAATGGAGATGGAAGCGCTGGTTAGACGCAATGGTGCGGGTGTCCGCGAGGATGGCTGTAAGAAAATACTTGCAGGTCAGACCTCTATCGACGAGGTTATTCGCCTGACTATGGAAGACTGATGGCCGCGTTTGCCTACACCGCGCTCAATGAGCGTGGGCGCGAAGAGAAGGGCGTACTGGAAGCAGATTCCATGCGACAGGCGCGCCAGATTTTACGGGATCGATCGTTGGCGCCACTCACGGTCTCTGCGGCTGTCGACAATAAAGAAGAATCCGCCCGAAAGTTCAATTTGAACGTTCTTCTCCGACCTTCGTTATCAACGTCGGAC
The DNA here is from genome assembly GCA_913049815.1 of uncultured Gammaproteobacteria bacterium. Lineage (GTDB taxonomy): Bacteria > Pseudomonadota > Gammaproteobacteria > Pseudomonadales > Azotimanducaceae > UBA7451. The sequence continues at coordinate 30,291 of CAJWYI010000011.1, read as the reverse complement.
CTTGCGTTGATTACACGTCAAATAGCAACGCTGATCGCAGCAGCGTTACCCGTAGAAGAAGCGTTGTTGGCGGTGTCGCGACAAACCGAAAAGACGGGCGTGGAGACCATGCTGTTGTCGGTTCGTGCACGAGTCATGGAGGGGTACTCACTCGCTAACAGCCTCGCTGAGTTTCCGCGAGCGTTCCCGGCTCTCTACCGGGCAACGGTGGCAGCAGGTGAGTCCGCAGGTCATCTGGACTTGGTGTTAAACAGGCTCGCGGACTACACGGAAGCCCGTCAGCAGTCGAGAGCGCGCATTCAGCAGGCGATGGTCTATCCGATCATTCTTTTTGTGCTGACCCTCTCGATTCTGGCGGGACTGATGGGATATGTCGTACCCGACATCGTAGAGGTCTTTGCCGAGACTGGTCAGGAACTGCCGACTCTGACGGTGGCGATCATTGCCACGAGTCACTTCGTAGCAGAGTGGGGAATCTGGGTTCTGTTCGTCGTCATTTTGATTGTGATCGGGTGTCTGTATGCGTTGCGGATCCCAGAGATCCGTCTTTCGTGGGATCGGCGACTACTGCACTTGCCGCTTGTTGCCAAGGTCAGCCGTGGCACGAACACGGCTTTGTTTTCCAGTACGCTCAGCATACTTACATCCAGTGGTGTCCCGTTGGTTGATGGGATGCGTATTGCTGGTGAAGTGCTTTCAAACGAGTGGTTAAAATTGAAAATTCGGGAAGCGACCGAGTCGGTGAGCGAGGGCGCTTCGCTGAACTTGGCACTGGAAGCCAGCGGCTGTTTTCCACCGATTATGCTTCACATGGTTGCTAGTGGTGAAAATTCCGGCGAGCTTGATCAAATGCTCGGACGGGTTGCCGTCCAGATGGAACAGAGTGTCGAGATGCTGATGAATGTTCTTCTCAGCCTCTTTGGGCCGCTGATGCTCGTGGTGATGGGCGGTGCCGTCTTTACGATTGTGATGGCAATTCTGTTACCGATCATCAACCTGAATCAACTCGTTGGCCTTTGAGGAGACATCTCCATGCGTCTGTACCCTGTTACAATGTGGTCAGGAAAACTGAGAGACGATCAGACGTCGAATCCTCATCCGATGTGGAGCAGAAGAACATGGTAAACAATCAGATCGTCCAACGCGGCTTTACCCTGATCGAGGTCATGGTCGTTGTGGTGATTCTGGGAATTCTTGGAGCCATCATCGTACCCAATATCATTGGTAAACCCGAAGAAGCCAGAGTGGAAGCGGCGAAAATTCAAATGCAAAATGTGGCGGCATCTCTCGATTTCTATCGAATAGACAACAGTACGTATCCCAGCTCGGAACAGAGTTTGGATGCGCTCGTCAGTGAACCTTCTGGTTATCCTGAACCGCGTAAATGGGGACCGGAACCCTATCTGAACAAGCTTCCTGAAGACCCCTGGGGAGAGCCGTTCCTTTACATCAGTGAAGGTCCGAGGCACTTCGAGTTGATTTCCTTCGGTGCTGATCGCCGGGAAGGTGGTGAAGGTGTGGATGCGGACATTCGTTTCTCGGATCTGTAACGATTCTTCGTCCAAGTTGCGGCCTTGGGCTCGAGGCTTCACACTCATTGAGATACTGGTTGTTCTTTTTATCGTCTCAGTCATGACGGGCATTGTTGTGTCCAGTATTCCGGCGCTTGTGGTGACAGATACTTTCGATACGGAGATGCGACGTCTGAAAACGCTGATGACACTCGCCCATGACGAGGCGGTGTCAGCATCGGTAGAGTTGGGATTCCGTACCGAGGGATTCGGGTACGAGTTCGTTCGTTACGATGATGATGGACAACAGTGGATTACGTTAGATGAGCGCCCGTTTCGTCCAAGGCAGTTGGAGGAGGGGCAATTACTGTCATTGCGAATCGAAGATGTGCCATTGACGATCGGCGAAGACGAGCCCCCGGCCGTCCTGATTCTTTCCAGTGGAGAAGTCACGCCCTTTGAGTTGCGTCTGAAAGACGATCTGGGTAGCAGGATATTGACTGCCGATGGTTACGGCGGTTTTGAGTGGGATAACGGCAATGAAGGGGAACCGTAGACGATCAGCAAGATGTTCCTGTCGTAATAGTGGATTTACCCTTGTCGAGGTCATGATCGCATTGGCGGTGTTTGCAGTCGTCTCGGCGGCGCTCGTAAAGAGTGCCAGCTTTTCGTTACTTCAAACCGATACACTCCGAGAGCGTGGCATTGCCGAATTGATCGCCAGGAATCGACTGAGTGAGCTTCGTGCAGCACCCCGCCAGGACAGTACCTTCCGCGGTCCTGGCGTCGATCGTGAGAGCGTCACAATGGCAGGCAGAGATTGGGAACTTATCGTCACAACAGAATCGACGGAGAACGAGCTGATGCGTCGGATCAATGTCCAGGTCGCCAGGGAGGCTGATCCCGATAGTGTAGTCGCTGAGTTAACAGGATTTCTAGGTCGTTACTGATGCGCTATCGAGGATTTACCTTGCTAGAGGTACTGATTGCGATCAGCATATTTGCGCTGATTGGTCTCGGTTCCAACGCCGTATTACGAACAGTCCTTAACGCTGAGGATACGTCACGGCATGTTGGCGACGAAGTTACCATCATGAGCCGTGCGCTGGCGGCTATGGAAAGGGATTTTACGCAGCTGACATTGCGCAACATCAAAGATCAGTATGGAGATAGTTTACCAGCGCTCATGGTCAATTTCGGTCCTCATACGGTCGAACTGACACGGTCCGGATGGAGCAATCCTGCCCAGCTGCCTCGCAGTTCTCTGCAACGTGTTGCCTATTCGATCAATAGTGATGACGAATTGATTCGACACTTCTGGCTGGTTCTGGATCGAGCACAGAATACAGAACCAAAGTCGCAGGTCCTGTTTACCGACGTTCAGGACTTCAGGGTTTCATTGCGAACAGACAATCGGGTCCTGGATCAATGGCCTTCGAATGAGCTACAGGAGGATGGCGATCAACCTCGGTTACTGCAAATTGACCTCACGCTGGCGCACGTAGGCTCGATACAGGCGCTTTATCCTTTGACAGCGATAAGACAGGGCCTGGAGTTCTGGTCCACAGGTGAGGGGGCGGATGGGAACGCGGAAGAACCATCAGATGGTCCGGTGATTCAGTGAGGACTCGATGCAAAGGTATTGCCCTAATCTCCGTCCTGTTGGTCGTGGTTGTGGGTACAGTGCTCGCTGTTCGGATGATTACAACGCAGAGTCTGTCAGCCAGTCGTGCTGGCACGCAGAGCATCAACATGCAGGCAAGAGAGTATGCCCTCGGTGGGGAGGAACTTGCTCGTCAGATCCTAGCTGAGGATATGCGGAGTGCAGAGTCAGCGTCTTGGGACCATCTGGGAGAGCCGTGGGCGAATCCTAATCTCAGTTTTGAATTTAAAAATGGTGAAGTGTCTCTGCAGATCATAGACTTACAGGGACTCATCAACGTGAATGCAGTCACAGAACGTCAGAATTCGCGCACTTCACGATGGCTGCGAACCTATATCGATGAGCTTCAGGTTGACTCGGCGTTTCAGGACAGGATTGTCGATTGGGTGGATTCGGATAATGCAACCCGCGGTTTAGGTGCTGAAGAATATGACTATCTCGCTCTGGCGAGACCGTTCAGACCCGCAGATGGTCCGATTACAGATATCAGCGAGCTTAGGCTCTTACTGGATATGACCCCAGAAGTTTTTGAACTTTTAAATGGTGGTTTGACCGCGCTGCCCATCAATTTTGCGTTTATTAATGTCAATACCGCGCCTGCGAGTGTGCTTCAGTCACTCTCACCTGGTCTTACGTTGGCACAGGCTGAGTCGATGGTGCTCGCTCGCGATGCTGAAGGCGGTTATACATCGATCGCGTCATTTTTGAGTCAACCGGAGTTAGCAGGTCTTGGCGTGGTACCGGCAGGTCTTAGTGTACAATCACGCTATTTTCGTGTTCAGGTCCGAGCAAGATATCTGGATCGCTACGCGTATCTTTCGAGCGTCATTGAAAGGAACCCGACTTTAGGTGTCATGCAGGTGATTTACAGAGACCACAGTCGCAAATTCTTTCCTGTTCTTCATGACGATAAGTTAGACGGCGATCAGGACACATTAACTCTGACTGAGGCAGGGGATGCCTGAGAATCTCTATGTCCGGTTATCTCGAGTTGCCGAATCTCTGGATTGCTACGCAGTGCAATGGCTGCTGCTCGACGAGTCCACAGGTATTGTGCGTGCGAAAGGTGCTGGCGATGGTTCTGACTTTCAGGATGAGCTGAGCAACCTTCAACCCATTGCGGGTGAGGTTCACGTGCTGTTGTCAACGGAGTTGTGTCTGCTGACGCGCGCGACGGTACCAGGTCGTCAGCAACGTCAGGTGTCGCAAGCCATTCCCTATATGGTAGAGGATGACCTGGCAACGGAAGTCGAACATTGCCATTTCGCTACAAGCTCGACAGGGGGCTCCGAATATGCCGTCGCTGTGGTCGACAGCGAGTTGATGTCAGACCTATTTGACTGGTTAACAACAACAGGGTTACCTATTTCCACGTTAACACCTGACGTGCTACATCAGCCATCTTGGCCAAGTGCATTAGTTCACGGCGGCCGTTGCTGGGTCCGTACTGAGGATAACGGCGGCGTTCTAACCAGTGTCGCGCTCCTGCCGATGTTGTTCGGGTCGCCAGACGTCCACGAGATGACGTCTGTCGGTGAGACAGTGGACAATGAGGCACGTCCGGTATCGATTACAGCATCCAAGTCCGATGTCGATACGATTGAGGTTTTGGCGAGCCAGCTTGCGGCTGAATCCCTTGCCGTTGAAACCCACAGGGCAGAATACTCAGCGTTCGAGTACCTCTGTCGAAATTTCAATACGAATGCGATTAATCTTCTCCAGGGTGACTACAAGATCAAACGACCACCCTCAACGCGTGGCGTCCGCTGGCAGACACTGGCTGTGCTCGCGGCGTGTACGTTCGTCTTTAATATTTTGCTGTTGTTTGTTCAGGGTACGTACCTGGACATCAAAGCTAGCCAACATGAGGCAGAGGCAGTTGATCTGTATCGATCCGTGTTCCCTAACGCGCGAAGCGTCACTGGTATCGGCACAAAGTGGGAAGCCCATCTGAGAGGCAATCGGGTGGACAGTGGTCAAAGTTTCATGAAAGTCTTCTCCGAAGCAGCACGACACGTGCCCGCCAGCGATATGCAATTGATCAGTGTGAACTTTAATGCAAGTCGTGGTGATCTGATTATGCAACTCCAAGCTTCCCGTAATGAACAGTTCGTCACACTCGCACGGACGCTGTCACAGGCAGGCCTCCAGGCAGACATTGGTACGCTGAGCCAGGATGAAGGTCTGGTGAAGGGCAACATCAAGATTCGGGTGGATGGCTGATGACAGAACTCTGGGTCAACCTGAGAAGCGGTTTTGGGAATCTCGAACCCAATGAGCGCACGGCTCTGGTTGCACTGGGCATTTTTATGCTGATGTTGCTGTGTTACTTCACATTAACCTCCGCAATGTCGTTCTATAGCAATCGACTGGAAGAGCGGAATCGCTACGTCGCATTGGTCGCTCGTATGGAAAGCACCATGGATACTGCGCGTCAAAATTTAGGCGGCACGGCCTCAACATTGAGCGGTCAACAAATACTAAATCAGGTTTCTCGAACTACCCGTCAATTCGACATCAAGCCGACACGATTACAACCTGAGGGCAGTGACGGTGTCAGCGTTTGGTTCGATGATGTTGCGTTCAACGATCTGATGCGATGGCTGGATTCCCAGTCCAGATCCGGTATTGGTGTGAAACAGATGTCGGTTGACCGGGAAGAATCTGCCGGTACGGTTAATGCCCGCGTAGTTCTCAGCGGCAAAAGTGGCTGATTCGCCCTCCTGAATGGGAGTCAGTACAATCCTAGTCAAACAGTCCACTAGGGAGAACACAATGACTGAGTGGCACTTTGCAAATGCATTCGAGGCCGTAACCGATGCAATCGGTGATCGCACGGCACTGATTTGTGGAAACGTCCGTCGAACATGGTCTGAGTTTGACGATCGCGCAGCCCGCCTGGCTGCAACCCTCACCGAGCATGGGCTCCAGCCGAACAGTAAAGTGGGCATCTACCTCCACAATAGCAATGAGTACCTAGAAGCGCATCACGGTATTTTCAAAATGCGCGGTGTGCCCATCAATGTTAACTATCGTTACCGGGAAGAAGAACTGGTGTATCTGCTCAATAACGCAGATGCAGAGGCAGTCTTCTTTCAGGCGGCGTACGCAGATCAGATCGACGCCATTAGATCAGATCTTACGAACATACGGTGCTTCATTCAGTTGGATGACGACTCTGGTGCACCGCTGATTGATGGTGCCATAGGCTTCGAGGATGCGATCAATACAGCGTCCCCTATGCCACGTATTGAACGTCCTGCCAGCGATCTGTACATGTTGTACACCGGAGGTACGACAGGAATGCCAAAAGGGGTCATGTATAGCTCTGGCGCTCACGCAGCAGGTCTGGCGGCATTCGCCGGTAGTCTGGGTCAGCCCGTATCAACCAGCGTGGAAGAGATAAGTGATAACGTTTCAACAATGGCGGCCGCTGAGGCGCTTCCAGTGGGACTTGTCTGTTGCCCATTGATGCATGGTACTGGTATGTGGGTGGGGGCGTTTGCGACCCATTTGGCAGGGGGAACAGTGATCACTGTTAATTCCCTGGGTCTGGATGCTGATCAACTGTGGTCAGAGGCACAGCTCCACCGTGCGACTGCTTTGACCATTGTGGGTGATGCGTTTGCGCGGCCTTTGCTGAATGCATTGGATGCGGCCCATGATCGAGGCGAACCTTACGACATCAGCAGCGTACAGGTGATGATATCTTCTGGCGTTATGTGGTCTCAGGAGGTCAAAGAAGGATTGCTGGGTCATAACGAGATGAATCTGATTGACGCAATGGGGTCCACAGAGGGGGGAATGGGAAGCTCGGTCAGTAATCGTGAGAGCAAGGTATCGACCGCGAAGTTTCAGTTGAATGCGAACGTCAAGGTGATTGACGACGATGATCACGAGGTGACCCCTGGTTCCGGCAACATTGGCATGATCGCAACGCAAAGTGCGATGTTGGGTTACTACAAAGACCCTGAGAAGACGGCGAAGACCGTGCGTGAAATCGGGGGCGTCAGGTATGTGTTCCCGGGTGACTATGCGCAGGTGGAATCTGATGGCTCTATCACACTGCTGGGCCGCGGTTCGATGTGTATCAATACCGCTGGAGAAAAAGTGTTCCCTGAAGAGGTTGAAGAGGTCATCAAGCGACATGATGAGGTTATGGATACGCTGGTGGTCGGAGTGCCAGATGATCGTTTCGGCGAGCGCGTTGTTGCCGTCGTATCCCATCAGGGCGAACTGGACGAACCTGCGCTGATTATGTTCTGTCGTGAGCGCATCGCCGGTTACAAACTCCCTAAAAATGTCGTGCTCGTCGATAGGGTGCAGCGGGCTCCGAATGGAAAGGCCGACTACAAGTGGGCAAAAGCGACGGCGCTTGCGGCACTGGGATTATCCTGATGGCACAGATGTTGGACCTCAGCGAGGTTCCTGAGCTTCTCGCCCCTGGGCATCGTGTATTTGTCGCAGGTTCGTGTAGCGAACCCCGGGCTATGCTGGCTGCAATCGCAGTGCAACCCGCTTGCGCTGAAGGCGTTACTTTTGTGCAGCAACCGCTACCGATTAATCAGTATGATTTGTCCTCATTTCATGACACTACACGACAGGAAACTTACTTTGTCACGCCGTCGCTGAAGGATGGACTGGCAACCGGACGTGTGCTGTTCACGCCGATGCAGATGCGAAATATCTTTGATCACATCGCACGGATGCCAGTCGACGTTGCTCTGTTATCGGCGGCGAGGGACCAGCATGGTGTCATTCGATATGCCGCTAACGTTGATTACCTGGACGCGGCAAGGGCAGCTGCAAAGATGCTGGTGGTAGAGGTGTCGGATGCCTACACGGCGCCCTTTACCTGTCCCGCGGTGGATGAGAACGAGGTTGACTATCTCGTGACCTGCGAAAGCCCTGTCATGACCTACCCGGTGACAGAACCTGATGAAACGTCATCGATCATCGGAGCACATATTGCAGGACTGATTCGTGATGGCGATTGTCTGCAGACAGGTATCGGTGCAGTACCGGCCGCCATCCTGGCGAATCTGAAGGATAAGAGTGATCTCGGTTTTCATGGAGGTTTGATTGACGACGGTGTTATGGAACTCATCGATGCCGGAAACATCAACGGACGTCAAAAGCGGGTCGATAATGGAAGACATGTCACAGGAATGGCGCTGGGATCAGAATCGCTACACGAATGGTTGGTCACCAACGAATCCGTACTGTTTAGAAGTGCAAACTATACGCACGACTATCACGTGATTGCGCAGATCCCCAGATTCGTGTCTATCAATTCTGCGGTCGAGATTGATCTTTTTGGTCAGGTAAATGCTGAGGTAGCCGGTGGCAGGCAAATCTCCGGAACGGGCGGTTCGATTGATTTCATGCGAGCATCAAAAGCTTCCGAGGGTGGACGCAGTGTTGTCGCGATGGCTTCAACCGCACGAGGTGGTTCGGTCTCCAGAATTGTTCCCACGGTCGAGATGGTCACGGCACTCAGAACTGATGTCGATATCGTGGTGACTGAGTTTGGTGTGGCAGAACTGTTTGATGCTCCTTTACAGGAACGGGCGGAGCGACTCATTGCGATTGCGCATCCTGACTTCCAGGATCAGCTTCGGTATGGAGAGTAAGTCCATTCGTGGTTTGAGATTCCGGTACCCCCCTTAGATGGACCATCCACGCCACATGTCTTCGGTAATGAAATGATCTTCGCGAAACAGTCGGGTGTTCTTAAACCATTCATATTGACCGCAGGCCCGATGTTCATCGTCGTCAAGCACCGGATGATCCAGACTGTAGTCGCCGAACAACGCCCAACGGATATTGTCTCCAAGATGTATTCCCGGCGAATGCACGGTGCGTCCGTGCCAGAAAATCACGCTCCCTTTTGGCGCGCACAGTTCGTAGGGTTCAATCGTATTCACGACCTTACGCATGCGCTCGCGAAAGTGGGCATTCGGTGAGAAGTTCGCTTCTGTTTCGTGCGCCTGAAACATGATCCTGTGACTTCCTGGATACACGGTAAATCCACCTCCCCGTGGTTCTACGTCATTCAGATATGCGCAGGTGTTTAGTTGCTGACACACTTGGTCAGTATGAGGTCCTAACATGGACCCCTTGGCAGAGCGGCCCTTCGTTCCTGGTAGGAGCGCATAGACACCGCGTGTCACGTTGGATGGTCGTAGATTTGGCCCAAGCATTCGTTTCGCTATGGCTTCCACACATGGGTGTCGCGGGAGCAAATCGAGGAGGAAGTCTTCGGTACCTATGTCGTGAAGTTTGATCGTTCGATCGAAATATTCGACAGGCACACGCCCCTGGTAATAACCAGTCTTGGGCTGAGGGGGCTGTTTGCCAAATGCAGGTTGACGCCAGGTGGTCGGGTCATCCCGACGTAGAACAGACGATTCTGATGCACCCGGTATCCTGACCTCTACATAGTCCCAGATCCGCGACATGGCAGCGTTGATCGCATCTTCGTCGATGAGTCTTTCGAGAATAAGGAAGCCATGCTCCTTGAAGAATCCGATTTGTTCATGACTGACGGTCTGTTCCCCAGAGGCGGTTGGTAATTGTGGCATTGTAAAAGTCTGGCTCAATTTCTGTGCCTCCCGTTGTCGCCTTGCTGCCTCTCGGCTGGCTTCCAGATCCTGGTCAGATGTCTCTGCTCGGGCCATTGTGTTATTGCCTTTTTGTTACCTGATCTCATGAGCGCTGCTTGAATCCAAGGCATGCTTGTGTGAAGGTCTCTGCCAACTTTGAACACGATACAGAAGGATATCAAAGATGTTCAATCGCACTGCAAAATTGACAGGCATGATGATCCTCGCGCTGATGCTGACCGGTTGTGTATCTTCCGGTGGTATTGATCCTGCGGTTGGTAACTGGAACGTTGTGGCTGTTTCGGCGTTGGGTACCGATGAACAGACCATCGTGATCAATAATGATATGACAGGTTTGTTAAAGGCCCAGGGGCAGGATTTCACACTCCGTAATGTTGTCTCCGATTCTGGCGCTCTGACGTTCGACGTGACATTTTCTATTCAGGGGATTGATATTTCGGCGAAGTTCATGGGTGCCATCGATGGTGATGCGATCAAAGGCGAGTTAGTGACACAGTTTGGCAATGCTAGCGTCACGGGTAGCCGAGAGAGCTAAAAAGCCTCGGGCGAACCGAAAGAGACATTAAAAGGAGAGACCTTAGACAAGGAAGGTATGCGCTGGGATGGTGTTGCACACCATCCCGCATATGTCTTTCGTCGGGTTGTTCGGGCTAGTCTCTAGTGCCTTCGAACGTGCCTTCCCCAAACGCTCCCAGCTTCACCGTTCCAGAGACCTTGTCGCCATCCAGTGTTGCAGAAAAATCAAGGGTCATGGGCATCGGTTGCTGAATGGAAGCCTTCCAGCTGGCGCTAACGCCGTCTACAGAACCATCGCTGATATCGAGTGTGCCTTGCTCGACGGCAATCGAACCCGTTAGATTGCCATCGTCTTCGGCAAGGGTCAGTTTCGCCTGCCGGCTCCCCATTGGGCTTTGCATGGTTGTACTCCAGGTGCCAGTAAAGCTCATGTCTTACTCCTTTGAATTACAGTTTTAACTAACTGATTTACTTATGTTCTAGCCCAGACAAACGTCCGGCCTAACTTTTCCATACCACCGGCATAGGCGCCACCGGTTGTATTGAGAAAATCTTCACGACCCAGGAGCGTACGCATCACCGCGGGTTGACCTGACAGCCATTCATCGTCGAGGTCGTCGTAACATTCGACAGGTCTCAGTGCGAGGCGGCTATAAGTGATGTGCAGTACAACACGTTCACCGGGTGCTTTTCGAGGATAATTGCTGTGCCATACAGATCCATCCCAGACGACCGCAGATCCGGCCGGACACTCAGTTGGAATGGCTCCTGGTTCGTCACGAACCTCTTCAGGCGTCGGATGGCGCCGTTTCAAGTGAGATTTTGGGATGATTTTTGTTGACCCGTTATGTTCGTTGTAATCGTCAGTCGCCCAACAAAATGTGACCAGCTGGTTATGAACAGGAAACGGCGCGGGAGTCCAATTCTGATCCGCATGAAGCCCAATGGACACCGCGCCTTCGGGGCGGATGCTCGCTGCGATCTGCGAGATCATAAATCCTTTACCGCACATCACTTCGGCGACAGCAAGTAGTTTTGGATTTGTGATGACTTCTGCAAATACAGGATCCTTGTCGAGCAGCATGTTGGCGCCGCCACCACCATTTTTCCGACACTGTTCGATAATGACGTGCCTGAGACGTTCATTGAACTCAGGGTCAGCAGCGGGAATCACGTAGCCGAATCCTTCTGCTTGCAGGCTGTCAATCGTTGGCTGGAGCGACAATTCATTGATTCGCTGACCTACCTCGTCATCGAGATCAAAAGGTTGCCTTGATCCCCAGGCCTCGGACTCCAATACCTCACTCAATGTGCGACTCCCCCTAGTGTCTCGTCTTACCAACATTGATATCACTATAGGACATCCGAAAGGCTTGTTGTACGAAAAAATATCGAGCAAGGATAGGGTTACGTCAGGAACCCTTTCGCTTGTGTACAATGTCTTGGCAGAGTGCCAACGATCACGTGGGGAAGGATCGATGAGATCAGAGGAAGCCAACCAGCTGGCCAGAAGAAGCCTGCGCTGCCTGTCTTATATGGTGCTCGTATGCGGCTATGCGCTGACGGCACAGGGAGACTATCTTGACAAGGATCTTCGCCAGAAGGTGGAATCACTCAAACGGGACGTCAGGGAGACCCCAACGAACCGTCGTACCTACCAGGCACGCGCACAGGTTGCCTGGGACTGGCTGAATGCCTACGCACGCGATGGTCGATATGTTCCGGTCAACGCGACGACTTCTGTTCGACCGCGGCTCGCAGATCCTGCGAGACCGGTACAAGCAGCCGCGCTCGACTTTTACATCAGGGAACTCACACTCGGTGATGAAGAACCGGATGCGCTGGGGCAACTGACAGGTGATACGACGTCCATCGAAGCGAGAACCTTTGCCACGTTACAACAGCTGTGGGTGGTCGGGTCGAAACCCGTAGAGCCAGGGGGAGGGTTGCTGGTCGCACGCCATTTCATGCCTGGATACGGTGCCTTTCAGGTCACCCGTCCAGAGGGCAACAACCTCATCACCATTGCAACGAGCAACCCAGACGTCTCTTTTGTGCCGGAACAGAGACCGTTGAGTGGTATGCACGGTGGGTTTCGCGGTGCACAACCCTCACTTTTTTTCAGGGTTGACCGTGGGCGTTTGACGCCAGGAGATACAGTGACCGTGACGTACGGAGATACGACGGGTGGTGGTCGCGGACTCAGAATGGGAGCACCGGCAACCGATTTCCTGCCACTACCAATCTACGTGGATTTTGATGGCAGTGGTGATCTCATCTCGTTGCCGATCGTTCCGTTTCGCGTGCATGGTAAATCCATTGATGGCGTTCATGTCTTTGCACCATCGGTAGTCAAACCCGGTGCAGTTTTTGATATTTCCGTCCGCGCAAGAGACCCCTACTACAATCGTGCTGTAGGCAAAATTCCGGGTTTTGTCGTCCGGGCGAATGGGAAGATCATCGGACAAACCGAGCCAGGTGAGCAGGCAATTAACCTTCTGGAGGACATTGCATTGCCAGCAGGTGTCTATCATTTGACCGTCGAATCCACCGATGGGTCCATCACGGGACGCGGCAATCCAATTCACGTGTCGGCGGACGCGAGCCCAGTGTTCTGGGGTGACACTCACGGCCACTCGGGGTTTGCAGAGGGTATTGGAACACCTGACCGATTCATGCGGTGGGCCAAAGAAGACGCCCGACTTGATTTCGTGATGCATTCTGAACATGACATCTGGATGGATGATAGCGAGTGGCAGGTGCTCACAGACAAGGTCAACGAATACTCGGAGGAAGGGCGCTTCATCGGGTACCTGGGCTATGAGTGGACCCAACAGAATCGTTACGGGGGACACCATAACGTACTTTTTCGGGATACCGGTGAACGAAGTCGGGTTCCGGTCCAATATTATCCAACAATCTCTCGACTCTATACGGGCCTCAAAAGCACATACGATTTCAACGATGTGCTGGTGATACCCCATGCACACCAGTCAGGTGATTATCGTCAGAGCGATCCTGATCTACAGGGCCTTGTTGAAATTATGTCGCAGCACGGTACGTTCGAGTGGTTTGGGCGCGCCTATGTCCGCCAGGGGCATCAGGTTGGATTCATTGCAGCCAGTGACAATCACCTCTCTCAACCCGGATACACGAGTACCTGGGCGGGCTTCATGTCTCAACGGGGTGGACTTGCGGGGGTGCTCGCTGAAAGATTGGAAAGGGATGTACTGTTTGACGCCATGAAGAACATTCAGACCTACGCGACGACAGGAGATCGAATTATTCTGGACGTCACACTTAACGGACATGGTATGGGGCAACGGACGCCGTTTTTACAGGATCGTGTGATCAAGGTTCGCGTGATAGGTACTGCGCCCATTGATAGCATTACCCTGATCAAAAACGACGTCGAAATCTGGGAGCGTCAATACCGGTTGATCGAGGAAGGTCAGCTCAATAAGGCCGAAACGATCCAGGTCAGTTTCGAGAGTGACTCAGTTCCAATGCATCCACAGGACAACGCGCGTGGAAGTCGAGGGTGGCTAGGGACGCTAACCGTCACAGATGCGGACATTGAGGCGTTTAGATCGACCGATTTCTTCAATCCTGAAGTCAACGAACTGCGTCGAGATGACGATGACTCCAACACTCTTCACTTTGCAACAGGTTCGCGTGGGGATGCGAGTTCCATCGTTCTTAAACTGCAGAATATCGCCCGGTCCGCAAAGATTGTGTTTCAGCTGAAGGCTGCCCCAGAACGGGGTAGTCCAACGCGATTCAGGCAACCAGCCATTACGAAACCCGCCAGTGTCGCTCTCAAGCTCAGGGACATGCGGGACGGCAAGTTGACTCATGGATTTCCGTTGGACATCTATAACGATACGATCACGCTTAGACGAGTCATCACGGATGGTGAAAGTGATGTCAGTCTGGTCGTGAATGACACGGGTGATTTGCAAGGTGACTATTACTTTGTACGTGTGCGACAGGCCAACGATGCGATGGCATGGTCCAGCCCGATCTGGGTGGGGGGCTACGCGCCACGTTGAAACGAATGTCACGGGAGCCGCTACTGTATTTCCTGATCACGGGCGGCGCGCTGTTCGTCTGGTTTGGGCTCATCTCCGCTGAGATACCGGAGGCAACGTCATCGCGTATCGTGATTGACGAGCGATCGTTCGATCGTTATTTGATGCATCGTAACCCTCGACTGGATCTCGTGAACGCGCGTCGAATGGCCTCTGAAATGTCTGATTCGCAGCGTGATTCCTTAGTCGAACAGATGGTTCGGGAAGAAGTGCTTTATCGTGAAGCGCTAGCCATCGGTCTCGATACCAACGACTACGCGAGCAAACGCCGCTTAATTACGCAACTTGACTACATCAATCAAGCATCCTTTCATGATGGCATCGTGGTATCCAATGCTGACATTACCAGATACTTCCAAATCCACCAGGATCGATACAGAGAACCACCCCGCATAACGTTTACGCATGTTTTCTTTAGCAGTGACCGACATGCTGACCCCAAAAAGATCGCAATGGAGAGAAAGGAGTCTCTCAATAGAGAGCAAATACCCTTTCATCTGGGAACGTCGTACGGCGATCATTTTCTTTACCATCGAAACTATGTCGGAAAGACCTACGACGAAGTCGCCTCGCATTTCGGTAGCGGATTCGCCGGCGCAGTGCTTGAACTGTCCAAGCGCCAGCAATGGGAAGGCCCTGTGGCATCGGAATACGGACAGCATCTGGTGATGATCGGAGATCGTATAGCGGCTCGAGTACCGCCCCTCGAAGAGGTTGCGGGGCGTATACGTGAAGACCTGATACTTGAGCGCGTCGAGCAGAAACGCCAACAGTTTTTTGAACGGGCATTGGCACGGTATGACGTCGAGATCGAACTGGATGGGCTGTTGGATGCTGAGTTCATTCCATGAAAAGGGCGGTGTCTCGCTGGCGGTGGGAATGTTGTGTTCTCATGTGCATGATAAGCGTGCAGCTATCAGCGGATGATCTTCGTCCACTATATGTGGAGATTCGGGAATTAGCGCAGGGTGGAGCAAGGGGTACTGCATTCTCTTATCGAGTGAGATTGCCCCCGCGTATTGCTATTCAGAATACGCCAGAACTCCAGTTCCCGACATCCTGTAAATGGGAGGGTTTCGCCGCTGTATTTCAGGTCGCATGCACAGATAGTGTGTATGGCGAGGAACTGACTGTCGTCTATCCTCTCTACGAGGTTGCCAACCCGACGGTTATCAAAGTGATCCTGCAAGGTGGTGAGGAATTTACTCGTGCCTATGGTTCTGGGGAGCGCAGTATCTATATTCCATCACCTGAAACGGCCGGTGGTGTCGCCTTTCAATACACCTGGCTGGGTATGGAACATATATGGATCGGCTATGACCATCTATTGTTTCTTCTGTGTCTGATCTGGATTGCAGGGGATTGGCGGCGAATCCTGATCACCATTACCGGCTTCACACTGGCACATTCCGTGACGTTGGTATTGGCCGCTCTGGAACTTGTCAGACTTCCAGTTGGGCCGGTTGAGGCTGTCATCGCACTGTCTGTGCTGTTCCTTGCCAGAGAACTTGCACTTGGACCTTCTGAATCTCTGACCTGGCGACATCCGATTGCAGTGTCATCTTCCTTTGGCGTGCTGCATGGACTTGGATTTGCTGCGGTACTTTCTGAAATCGGGCTACCGCAGCTACAGCTTGTCACGGGGCTGGTGGCGTTCAACGTCGGGGTCGAGATCGGACAAGTGATGTTTGCGTTTGGCGTTATCCTGTTGCTCCGACTGTTCTCGGAACTGGGACGGCGTCTGAATACCGCCTTGCCCATTCAAGGTCACGTCGCGGCGGGGTATCTCGTGGGCACCATTTCTGCATACTGGCTCATTGACAGGGTTGTCGCCTTTTAACATTTGCCTGACCAAACATACGGGGTGGGATGCACTGGATTGGCCAGATGACGAGATTGGGAAAGGGGCAATAAGGCGAAGAATGACGAGTGCAGGGGTGAAGAGGGCGACCGCCGTTGACCTCACAAGGTGTTTTAGCAGTCTTTGTTATTTTTTTGCTCAGCAGTGGCCATGGTTTTTATCCACAGTTGGCCTTCATAACTTTCATAAACGATTCAAGCCTTGGCCTCCCAACAACGAGCCCTGAAACGAAAGAGCACTGAAAAGAATAACCCCCCGTGTTTGAGGCCGGGGACTGTTTTGAAGTGTTTGAATGTTGGTTTTGTATTTGCAGCTTCGTTGGTCTCCGCTTCCGATAACGCACAAACGACGTAAACTCGTTCTCGCCACGATGTGTGTTAATCAGGGTAAGCGGTGTTAGAAATTGTCCGCGAAGGAGGGTCATAATCGCTATGTTTGGTGTTTGATCACTAAAGGCTTCAACTAAGGCAATGCAGTCCGCGCCTAGGTCGTCGGAGCATCAATCGATTTCTGGTTTTCGGTGTTAGCTGACGCCTAGGCATGTTTACCAAAGGTCATACTTTTGGAGTTCGGCACGGCCGACAACCATGTGATGCACCTCATCCGGTCCGTCAGCAAAACGAAGATGCCGCATGTCCATGTACATACCGGCCAAAGGCGTCCACTGTGAGATACCCGTCGCGCCATGCATTTGAATCGCGGCATCGATTATTTCGCAAACTTTTTCAGGCACCATTGCCTTAACGGCAGACACATAAACACGCGCCTCTTTGTTGCCTAATACATCCATCGCCTTGGCTGCCTGCAGAACGGCAAGTCTCATCGCGTTGATCTCAATACGCGCGCGTGAAATGACTTCTACGTTTTTGCCAAGTTTGGCGATCGGTTTGCCGAAAGCCACTCGTTTGCCAGAACGTTTCACCATGAGCTCAAGCGCTTTTTCAGCTTTGCCGATTGAGCGCATGCAATGATGAATGCGTCCAGGGCCTAGACGTACCTGGGAGATTTCGAATCCACGGCCTTCACCTAGCAGTATGTTGTCCTTGGGGACTCGAACATTTTTAAAGCGCAGGTGCATGTGACCGCGTGGGGCATGATCCTGACCGAATACCTGCATCCCCTCGATAATCTCAACACCCGGAGTATCTTTCGGAACTAGGATCTGCGATTGTTGGCGGTTAGGTGCGGCGTCTGGACTAGTTTTCACCATGGTGATCATGATCTTGCAACGTGGGTCGCCAGCACCGGAGATATAGTATTTCTCGCCATTAATCACCCATTCATCACCATCCAACACAGCTGATGTACTGATGTTTTTGGCATCGGAGGAGGGAAGTGCCGGTTCTGTCATTGCGTACGCGGATCGAATCTCTCCATTAAGTAGTGGCTTCAGCCACTGTTCTTTCTGTTCAGGTGTACCAACACGTTCCAGGACCTCCATGTTGCCGGTGTCTGGTGCCGAACAGTTCAAGGTCTCTGATGCCAATGGTGATTTGCCAAGCTCGGCCGCAATGTAGGCATAGTCGAGATTCGTCAAACCGTCTCCGTACTCCGATTCCGGAAGAAAAAAGTTCCAGAGGCCGCTCTCTTTGGCTTTGTTCTTGGCACCTTCCAGGAGCTCGAGTTGTTTTGGATGCCAGCTCCAGCGGTCCTCCTTTTCTTTATCTAGCTCATAGAATTCTTCCGTGATCGGATCGACATTCTCTGCGATGTGTTTGTTCACCGCATCCATCAGCGGTTGGGCTTCGGCCGACATGGCCAGGTTGAAGAGATCGGCATCCAGATCAGCCATGGTTTCCTCCAGTGGTTATTTCAGTTCAGTTGAGGTTCGTATCCATTCATCGTCACAACGCACTTGCCGATGACGTTCCGTGATTCCAGCATCTGCATAGCTTCGACGGCGTCTTCTATGGGAAACGCTTTGCAGACGTAGGGTTTGATGGCTCCACTGGCTGCGAGATCGTAGATCGCCTTCTGGTTCTCGATGCCTCGATTCGGGTAGGTTCGACCGTATTCACCTGCACGGACCCCGATCACAGACAACTGTTTGATCAGAATCAGGTTGACGGCGGCCTGCGGCCAACGACCGCTCGTAAAGCCAATCGTGAGTAGGCGGGCGTCAATGTTGACGCAACGCATTGATTCGTCAAAGACGTCACCACCCACGGGATCGTAGACGACATCGACACCTCGGCCATCGGTCAGCGCTTTCACCTCGTCGCGGAAACCGCCCATGCGTCCATCATCGAGGCTGTAGTTGAGCACGTGATCAGCACCGCGCGACTTTACAACCGCCAGCTTGTCATCCCTTCCGCCAGTGGCAATGACCGTTGCACCCAGATATTTACCGAGATCCACAGCCGCCATTCCAACACCGCCGGTAGCACCATGGACTAACAGGTGTTCGCCGGATTGAAGTTGACCACGACAGCTCAGTGCGACCCAGGCGGTCAGATAAGCAGTTTGAAAAGAGGCGGCAGCCGCGTAGTCCATGCCGGCGGGCATGGGGCGAACCGCGTGGCTTTCGATATTGATCGCTTCGGCGAAACCGCCATGGCCACAGCTGACAATGACCGCATCTCCTTCGTTCACGTTCGTCACTTCGGAGCCCGTTGCAATGACGTCTCCCGCAGCTTCTCCGCCAGGTGCAAACGGTAGTGGTGGCTTTTTCTGATATTTTCCCTGAATCATCAAGATATCGGGAAAATTGACAGCACAAGCCTTTAAACGCACCTGCACTTCGTTTGGCGCAGGTGAGGGCAGCGACACCTCGTCGAGTGAGATGGTAGTGATGTCATCATCAATCCGATGACAACGATAGGTACGGATACTAATCGCCATGGAAGCTCATTATGGAGCGCTAGTAGAAGGCGCAGAGCATAGCAAAACGGTGAGATTTGGTCTCGTTACCACATCACGTAAGATGTGTGACTATAGATGTTAGGAGTTTACCGGAAGATTCATCCATGAATATAGAAAACTGGGAAACCGCTGGGTCTATGGGTCCACTCTACCAGGAGCTTCAACAGCTCGGACTGGAAACCAATATCGCCGAATTGGAAGCGTTTGGGTACACGATCATCCCTCCGGAAAAGATTGGACCTGATGGCTGGCATATTGAACTGAAAGATGCGTTGGAGGGCGTCGTACAGCGGCGGTTTGGTGACTTTTCCGAAGATATAGACCGTTGGAATGACGTGAACGACAATCTGCGTTTCCTGATGTGGGAAGATGAGCGATTCGAAAAATACGCGTACAACCCGGCTGGCCTAGGTCTGGCGCAGTACCTGCTTGGTACCAACTGCATTCTGAGTCTTTGTAATGGTTGGGTGAAAGGACAGGGGGAGGCCCGAACCGGAATTCACGGCGATTATCTGGATCCGACGCCTGACGCGCACCCTGGTCTGAACGTGAACGCGAACGTCCACTACTTCCTGACCGATTACAACAAGAAAGATGGTGCGGTGTCATTTCTTCCCGGAAGCCACAAGTGGCGACGTCAGGTCAGTCCTCCCGAATCGAAATACTGGGCGGACCGTGCTGTGGCGGTTGATGCGCCGGCGGGATCAGCAGTGGTCTGGGGCAATCATACCTGGCACGGCTCTTATCCACGCAAGACGCCAGGCGTTCGCATGGCGCTGCAGTACGAGTACATGCGCCCGAGATATCAGCCGCAAGAGCCTTACCGTGAGACAGTGACCCAGGAAGTGCTCGATAGAAACACCGTGCGGTTTGCCGGACTGATGGATGTCTATGGACCGTTTCCCTTTGGTAAAAGCGATCGAACTGCTGATCTTCGTGCGCTGGAGGCGCCCCCCGGAACGGGACACGGTCGGGGCACTGTTGAGACCTACTGTAGTCTTTTCGATAAGGAGCCAGCCGCGGGTAAAGTCACTATTCGGCCAAAGTACAATTATCTGGAGCACGATGGTCGAATGTCCTTTGAACGACACCGTGCCGCCTACAAGGCCCGTCAGTCACAGGATGATGAGAGCACCCAAGCGGCAGGAGATTGACAGTCAGGTTTTTTGGATCGTCCAGTCGAGTCGGCGTGCCCCCTTCTTGACCGATGTGCGTGTTGTCCTCATGCTTCGATGATGGAACAGAGGAACCTGGTCGGGCACGCTCAGTTGCGAGAGTCGTTTGCAAGGGACGGCTATGTAGTGTGCCCCGATTTTTTCGGGTTTCAGGAAGTCGCAGAACTAGATGCATTGGTCGATGACTGGCAGGCACGCTGGGATGATCTGCCGGGCCGCGAGAGTTCGGAGTATCGACGGCGATTCGAGGTGCACCTCAAGGCACTGCCTATCAGTCGTTCTCCGCCTTTCCAAGTGCTGTTTTCAAACCGTGAGATGCAAGCCGTTACGGCATCGATCGTCGGCGATACGTATGAGACGCTTTATGGTTTTGCATTCGCGACCCCAAAAACAGGAGGCCAGGGTTGGCACAAGGACTCATCTGATACCGATCCAAACAGGTTTACCCTGAATCGGCTCGTGTACACACGTGATTACGCACCGGAACAGGGCTGCCTATACGTCCTGCCAGGCTCGCATCTCTATGAGGGCTTTCCATCGGATGGTCCCAATCATGGCCGACTGCCCGGCGAGGTTAAGATTATACCAAAACGGGGTATGGCGGTCTTTGTCTCATCTCACTGCGCGCACCGGGTAGGGATCAATCAGACTGACGGGATCAGGGTGGTGCTGAATAGCCGGGTGAATCCAAAGGGCGTACCCGCAGACCTTTGCGATCTTCCAGTTTTCAGGTCAGGACTGTGGCGCCACTCGACGCAGACCTTCCTTGGACCACTGTCAGAACAATCAGATAGGTGACCGAATTGGATCTTTCGCCCCTGAATAATCCGGTCTGGTGCGCGATTGCAGGATCCCATCGTCACCTCCCATAGTGCAACGGCACAAGGGGTCGCTACCACACAGATGTAACTCCATTTGGGGGTGTCGCTGATCGACAGGGAATCGGGGCACCGTCAGGTTTGATGTCAGAAGGGGATACCGTACTGCTTGCATGGTCATCGACCGCTTCCCTAGGGCCTATGGTAGGTGATACGACGAGTGATTTCTGTTGCTATGTTTGTGCAGTCTCTGTGCTAACTGCGACTACCCGATGACCGGACAGGTTCGTTTCGGTGGTATCGTCATCCCATATGAATCCACGAAAGATTGGATTGCGGGTCCAGCGCAACAAGGCGCATGAATCGGTTATCTCAATCGCTTTGCTCATCTGTGATAGCCTAAAGGCGACATTTCTGAAATGAATGTGTTGCAGTGAAGGGCTGATTGACCGTGGGTTTGGAGGTCTTCGCTGGCCAGAGAGGCGAGCGAAGTTGCTGCAGTGAAAATGATCAATTGGAACACTCTGAAACCAAGAATCATTGGTGTTCCAAACGAAATACGAGAAGAAAGGAGAGAACGTTGAACGGCTTTGACCTGATTGCACGATGCCTGAAAGAGGAAGGGGTGACCTGGATGGCGTGTTTCCCTGCTAACCCGCTTATTGAAGCGGCGGCCAAAGTGGATATCCGTCCCATTGTGTTTCGTCAGGAACGTGGCGGCATCAACGCAGCAGACGGATTCAGCCGCCAGACACTGGGTAAGCAGGTAGGGGTGTTTGCGGCACAAGATGGACCTGGTGTCGAAAATTCGTTTGGTGGTATCGCACAAGCATGGGGTGAAGGGGTACCCCTTTTGTTCCTGCCACAGGGAGCAGGCACCGATAAATACAGTATTGCGCCCAATTTCTCTGCAGTACGTAATTACGAGAAGGTGACAAAACTAGCTCTGTCCATTGATGACGTGACAAAAACAGCCCGTGAGATGCGACGCGCTTTCCACGCTATCCGTCAGGGGCGTCCAGGTCCTGCATTGGTTGAAATGCAGCGGGATATTTTGTCTCAGGAAGTACCAGAGAATGCGATGCATTACGAGGCTTCCAAACCAATGAAATACGCACCGAATCGCAACGCTGTGAAAGATGCAGTTAGCCAGTTATTGTCAGCACGACATCCGGTAATTTGGGCTGGTCAGGGTGTGCTGTATGCGGACGCGACCTCTGAGCTTATGATCTTAGCGGAGCTGATGCAGATTCCGGTGATCACGACGATGGAAGCGAAAAGTGCGTTTCCTGATGATCATCCGCTGGCACTGGGATCTGCAAATCGAACCGCACCCAAAGGTGTCTATCGTTGGCTTGGGATCTCCGATACGTTTTTCGCGGTCGGATCCGCGCTGACCCGAACATCCTTCGGGCAGGACGTTCCACCCGGTAAGTTCATGATTCAGAGTACGGTATCACCGGAAGACATCAATAAAGATTACGACATTGATCTTGGCCTTGTCGGTGATGCGAAACTGACACTGGAGGCTATGATCGATGAAGTCAAAGCACAGGTCGGTGAGGACGGCCGGCCAAAAAACGAAGAACTACATAGCATGATTACCCAGACACGTCGTGAATGGCTCGAAGACTGGATGCCGATTCTGACGTCGGATGAGGTCCCTGTGAATCCCTATCGTGTTGTCCATGAAATCAATCGGGCAGTTGATCATGACAACACAGTGCTGACACATGATGCAGGCAACCCACGTGATCAGATCATGCCTTTCTACAAGGCGAGCAAGACGCCCCTAAGCTATATAGGCTGGGGTAAAACAACCCACCTTGGCTTTGGGATTCCGCTCATGATCGGTGCAAAGCTGGCGGATCCTTCCAAATTCTGTATGAACTTCATGGGTGACCTTGCCTTTGGGCACACCGGCACGGAGATTGAAACAGCGGTTCGCGCCGAGGTGCCGATTACCACGCTGGTCATCAACAATCGGACGATGGGTGGCTACGACACCAAGATGCCAACAGCGATGGAGAAATTCGGTGCAGGGAATCAGGGCGGTGACTACGCCGGTATGGGCATGGCACTCGGTGCAAAAGGGATCCATGTGGACAAGGCTGAGGGGATAGTTCCAGCGATTGCCGAAGCGCAAAAGGCGAATGAGAATGGCGAAGTAGTTGTGATTGAGGTCTCGACCCGGCAGGACACTCGGTTTTCGCAATACCCGGAATTATTGACTCAGGAACGATAGCCTTAACATCACAGGAGTGAGTAGGTGAAGAAACGACCCAACATCCTGTACATCTTTGCAGACCAGATGCGCGGTGATTGCCTGGGGGTGGTCAACGAGCAGGTTCAAACCCCTTGTCTGGACCGACTGGCCTCCGAAGGTGTGACATTCACACGTTGCATATCGAATTCACCACTTTGTGTACCGGCTCGTGCGGCACTGATGAATGGGCAGCTGCCAAGGCAAAGTGGTGTCTGGAGCAACCGTAGTGGCGCTCATGAAGAAGGACCCAGTCATGTCCGCAACATTCGCGATGAAGGCTACCGAACTGCTGTTATTGGCAAGACTCACCTATGGCGTCACGGTGCGGCAGGTCAGGTAGGTCTGCATGTCGCTGCCATGGAAGATCGGTTGAAGGCATGGGGATTTGACGATTGTCTGGAAATCAACGATCCCATTGAGACCGGCTGGATGGATTGTCACTACACCGACCATCTTGCTCGCGAAGGACTGCTCGATGCGCACCGTACTTTCATCATGGATTGGGTCCGTGAGGCGTATCGTGGCAACGACCCCACTCCGTGGAATCAAAGTCCGGCGCCGGTGCCAGAGGGGGAGGACATCGATGCCTGGGTTGGGCGAGAAGCGGTCCGGTGGCTTGGGCAGCACGATCACAGCAATCCTTTTTATCTCCAGGTGCAATTTACCGGGCCCCATGATCCTTATGATGGTCCGGAGGCCTATCGTGATCGATATGATGCGAACACCATTGACCCAGGTATTACAGAAATTCCGTCTGGTGGGTCACCGATCGTGCGAGCGCGTCTTGCTGGAAGTCAGGCGATCATCGGAGCTAGTACTGAACAGCGGCAACAGTGGCGGGTGAACTACTATGCAAATATCACGTTGATCGATTCATGGATCGGACGAATCCTTGACCAACTCTCGGCAGACAACCAACTGGACAATACCTGGATCATCTTTACTTCAGATCACGGTGAGATGCTGGGTGATCACGGCTTGTGGAGCAAAGCGAATTTTTACAACCAGTCGGTACACGTCCCGTGCATCATGCGTCCGGCTCGTGGACACCTAGCGCAAGAACAGGGTTGGCAGAGTCGCGCTCTGGTCCAGCAGATTGATGTGCCAGTGACTATCACCGATATCGCCGGTGCGTCGCCTCTGAAGAATGTTGAGGGTCGATCCCTGATGCCTTTTGCGGGCTATGATTCAGTCGATCAGGTCGCACACAAGGGGCATGAGTGTGTCCTCAGTGAGTTGTTTGGCCAAAGTACGTTAATTACTGATGAGTACAAATTGACGGTCCGCGTTGACGATCACAAACCAGCTCAGTTGTTCGACTGTGCCAACGATCCTGATGAGTTGCGGGATGATCTGTTGTCCGAGCATGCAACGCTGGCAGATTCACTGACGGAGAGTTATTTACGGCCATTGGCGGATGCGATCAATCAGGATCAGTTGTCTGATTACCGGCGCTATGTCCGCGATACAGGTCAGATCAACTGATCTAGTAGAGCTGATCTCTGTCCGTGTCCGTCGCCTCGAGCATTATCCTCCTTCATATTCTTGCGTGGGGGCGCTCGTAGTCTTCCTGACCCTTCGCTGGATCCCGATGGAGGTATGTTCGAAACCTGGCACTGGAGTCAATCCCTCAATGTCCCACTGGCTTTCGAGTATTTAGCCTGAACGGGACCCGGTCCGGGTACTGATCTGTGCATCCATGATGCTCGCGCACCAGCGTCCTGGTGATCAAGTTCAATGCGAATGCGATCCTTATCTCTGTATAGCGATGGCTCATCCAATGTTTCATTGGAGCCCTTTTAGATCCGGGGCTTCGCTTCAGGGTGATGATCCGTTTTCTTGCTGTGCTCGCCAGGTTGGACAAGTATTTTTTGGTGGTGCTTGTTTTATGCAACACCGACCCTTTACCTTATGCATCTTAAATGACGGGCGAGGACTTCCGGGTGATTGGCCGTTGGAATAGGGCCGGTCGTCGTGGTCGTCAACCGACCGTGTTTTCCGGGCTGCCACCGATAAATGCTGACAGATTGTCAGCCGCGATCCGCATTAGACGAGCCCGCGCCTCTTTTGCATACCAGGCAATATGTGGCGTGATGATGCAATTGGGTGCAGTGAGGAGTGGATTCGACGCTGGTGGCGGTTCAACGTCAAGCACGTCGAGTGCAGCACCGCCGATCACCCCATTGACCAGTGCATTTGCGAGTGCTTCATTGTCGATAAGAGGACCTCGACTCGTGTTAATAATGATCGCCGAAGACTTCATCTGTGCCAATCGCTCGGCATTCACGAGCTTCTCGTTTTCTGGCGTTAGGGGACAGTGCAGCGAGATGACGTCAGCCTCTTTGAACAAAGTCTTCATGTCTACCTGAGTCACATCCATCCCTGCGAGCTTTTCAGCATCCGGCCAGTACAGATCGTGTGCGATTATCTTCATGCCCATGGCGGCGCCAATGCGCGCTGCCGCCTGACCGATTCGACCGATACCGACAATGCCCATGGTCTTGCCTGCGAGTTCAAACATGGGTTGTCGTGAAAAACACCAATCGTCGCAGTGGGTCCACTCATCATTATGAACCGCCTCGTTGTGGACACTGATGCCACGAGCAAACTCCAGCATCAGTGCCGCAACGTGTTGGGCGACTGAGTCGGTGCCGTATGTGGGTATATTGGTCACAACGATGCCTTTTTCCTTGCAGGTGGATATATCAACGACGTTGTATCCAGTAGCAAGGACCCCCACATATTTAAGGTCTGGAAGGTCCGCGATCGTTTCAGCCGATAAAGGCGTCTTGTTGAGCAACAAACAGGTTGCGGACTTTGATCGCTCCACGATCTGATCGCCGGGGGTTCGATCGTGTATTTCGATTTCACCCAGCTCGGACAATGGCTCCCAGCTGATATCACCGGGGTTCAATGTGTACCCATCAAGGACTACGATCCGTTCTGCCATGTTCACTCCTGTCGACGGTTGCTCGCTGTAAACTGTTGTATCGGGTGTATTGTCTGTTGTGTGCTCGGCTGACTAAACTCCTGTCCGCCGGCGAAGCCGCGCTAGTATGAGGAAAAGACATGGGAAATAGAAGTTGAGCCGGATTGGGATCGTAGGTCTTGCCACCATGGGGAGAAGCCTGGCGCTGAATTTCCTTGACCACGGCATCAACGTAGTGGGTTGGAACCTAGAGCAGGAGGTTGCACATGCGTTGGCGGTAGAGCGTGACGATGATGGACTGCGTGTAGCCGAGAGTCTGACTTCGCTGGTGGCAGCTCTACGCGGTGGAGACGAGGCTGTCACCATTCTGATGATGATCAAAGCCGGACCCGCCGTTGACGAGACACTAGGAGCACTGCTCCCATTGCTGGCAACCGGGGACATATTGATCGATGGTGGTAACACGCATTTCAGAGAGACTCAGGAACGACGCGAGCGTTGTGCTCAACATGGTGTGGGCTATGTTGGGCTGGGGGTCTCTGGTGGGGAGAAAGGAGCGCGGTTTGGTCCAAGTTTGATGGCCGGTTGTAGTGAAGGAGAATGGGAGACTATCGCTCCGATGCTCCAACCTATTGCCGCCTCGACCGACTGGGGCCACTGTGTGCAGAGAGTCGGACCAGATGGCGCCGGTCATTTCGTCAAGATGGTCCACAATGGTATTGAGTACGCCGATATGCAATTGCTGGCGGAGTGTTATGACCTGCTGCGATTTGGTTGCAACTGCCCGGTATCGGAGATTGCAGACGTTTTCGAGTCGTGGTGCTCGGGTGGTCTGCAGTCGTATCTCCTCGAACTTTCGTCGCAGGTGCTGCGCAAACAGGACAACGAGGGTGGCGCGCTGGTCGACCAGGTATTGGATGCGGCTGAACAGAAAGGTACAGGACGCTGGACGGTAGAATTGGCGCTGGAGTTTGGTGTAGCCATCCCGTCTATCACGGCGGCTGTCAATGCACGCGTGATTTCATCGATGAAAGCGCAGCGCGTTCAATTGTCAGCATTCAATCCGATGCACTCAGAAGTGTTGCTCGAACAGGAACAGGTGGTCGGCCAGCTTGGTGCAGCGCTTCTCGCCGCGCGGGTCTGCGTTCTGCTCCAGGGGCTGCAGCTAATCGAAACCGCGAGCGCACAATTTGACTGGCACGTTCAAATGTCTTCGGTGCTCAAACTCTGGACTGACGGTTGCATTATCCGCTCTAGACTGCTGGATCAGTTGATCCCCGTCCTCGAACGTGACAACCGTGTGCTCGCGCTGTTAAAAGATCCGGTTGTTCGCGATCTGACACATGTGGACTGGGGAAGCGTGCTTGCGAGCTATGAATGCGCCCGGCGCCCAGCACCGGTCCTGTCAGCGACGCGACAATGGCTCCTGGCTATCCACACGGCATCGCTGCCTCAGAACCTGACACAGGCGCAGCGGGACGCGTTTGGTGCACATACCTATCGGCGACTGGCAGACCCGGACGGTCCAGCATTGCATTCGGACTGGCTGAATTGATGCCTGCTAACAGGAGCATTGTGGTGATGGGGGTCGCAGGCAGTGGAAAGTCGGTGATCGGGTCCTGGCTGGCTGACGCGCTGGGAAGACCTTTTCATGATGGTGATGATTTTCATCCACCTGGAAATGTGGAGAAAATGTCACGGGGAGAACCGCTCGACGATCACGATCGTGCGGGCTGGCTGGCGCGCCTGGTCAACCTGCTGAAGATGGCGCAGGCGGACGAGGCACCTATCGTTGTCGCGTGCTCCGCCCTCAAGGATAAATATCGACAGCAGCTTTCCGCTGACGATCCACTTCTGTTTCTGTTTCTGGATATCTCCGACACGCTGGCCAAGGAGCGGCTGAAGGCCCGGTCCGATCATTTCATGCCGTCGTCGCTGGTGCAGAGTCAGTTTGATACGCTGGAGAGACCGACACAGGCAGTTTCGGTTCGGAACGATCGCGAGATAACCGTTGTTCAGCAGGAAGTGCTGATCAGGGTCACCGAGGCGTTGCAGAACAGCTAGACGCCCGCTAGTCCGGTTTGCGGCACTAACCTAGGCTAGTGCCGCGAACATCGCTCAACCAGAGTTTTTCATCACACTCCAGGTCCTCAAATGCACGGGTGATGCCCTCCCAGATCCCGTAATCGTGCAACAGGATCATAGGATTCGTGTGAAGCGCAAAAATCATAATACGGCAACGGTTTCGTTGCTGGTTGACGCGATGGGTCCGTCCGCCGAGACTGTCGCCTCAAGCACGGGATATCGCCATGAAGCCCAATATTGTTTTTGCCTTTGCTGATGACTGGGGACGATACGCTTCGGCGTATGCGACGCACGAGGGCCCAGGGTCGCTGAACGAGCTTATTCATACGGCCAACTTTGATCGCATTGCCGGGGAAGGTGTGTTGTTCAGAAACGCGCTGGTACCAGCGCCGTCGTGCACTCCATGTCGAAGCTCTGTCTTGTCAGGACAGTATTTCTGGCAGACGGGCCTGGGTGCCATTCTTGTGGGTGCAGTGTGGGACGAGTCGATTCCGACATTTACCACCGAGCTAGAACAACATGCCGGTTATTTTGTGGGCTATCAGTACAAAGTCTGGAGTCCCGGGCAGACGGCCAACGCGCCGATTGGTGGTAAACGGACGCGCTTTCAACCGGCGGGACGGAACTTCAACCAGTTCTCTCACTGGGTCTCAGCTAAAGCTGAGGAAATGGGTATCGACGCTGCGAAGCAGGCCCTGTTTGACGAGACGAGAGACAACTTCAAGGCGTTTTTGGATGCACGTCCAGAGGACCAGCCGTTCTGCTATTGGTGGGGTCCAACCAATACACATCGGACCTGGGAGCGGGGTTCCGGAAAAACACTTTGGAATATCGAACCTGATGACCTGAAGGGTCGAATGCCCTCGTTCCTGCCGGATGTCCATGACGTTCGTGAAGATGCAGCTGATTATCTTGGGGAATGTCTCGCCGTTGATGTCGGTCTCGGTATTTTACTCGACGAACTCGAAGCGATAGGAGAACTCGACAATACACTCTTTGTCGTGAGTGGTGACCATGGCATTCCGGGAATGCCTCGTGCCAAGTGTAATCTCTACGATATTGGCTGTGAGGTCGCTCTTGCCGTTCGTTGGCCTGGATACATAGCACCCGGTCGCGTCGTAGATGATTTTGTCAACCTGATGGACCTAGCGCCGACTTTCTGTGAAGCCGGAGGCCTTGCGCCTGCGTACACCATGACCGCAAAAAGCCTTATGCCTTTACTTAGGAGTGCTGAGAGTGGCCAGATTGATCCCGAGAGAGATCATGTGGTGACGGGGCGTGAGCGCCATGTGCATATTGCACGAGACGGTTTCCTCCCGTATCCACAACGTTCCATCCGTACCAAGGACTTCATTTACATCGTGAACTTTGAGCCTGATCGATGGCCCATGGGGGACCCAAAAGGGCTGGATGACCTTTCAGCGACACCCCCGGACTTTGATCTATTAGCCTATGACACGATGGTTGCCTACCCGGATTTGGACGCGAGCCCTACGAAAGCGTGGATGATTCATCATCGTGAGGAACAGGATGTGGAGCCTCTGTATCAATTGGCATTTGGCAAGCGGCCACGAGAAGAGCTCTATGATCTGAACGACGATCCGGACTACATGAACAATGTTGCTGACGATCCAAAATATGCCAACGTACGGCGGTCACTCGAAGCGCGTTTGATGGGTATTCTTGAAGAACAGAATGACCCGAGATTGATGGAGCAACCCTGCCGGTTCGAGTACGAGCCCTACGCGGGGCCGCTGGATCCTGACTGGAGGATGTAAATGCTCAACATCGGCATCGGCATCGGCATCGGCATCGGCATCGGCATCGGCATCGGCATCTGCATCTCCTGTCCACATGATCTTCAGAGTGGGCGATGTTGATGAAACAT
>CAJWYI010000010.1 GCA_913049815.1 uncultured Gammaproteobacteria bacterium | reverse complement strand
TCCGTGAAGGCGGTCGTACAGTGGGCGCTGGTGTCGTCACCGCTATCGAAAACTAGACTTTAACAGGGGGGTTGGAGTCTAATCTTTGGCCCATTTTGTTTGCAGTCTTGGACGCTGGTCTTAGACTTTGTGGATAAGGGATAGAAAAATAATAACAGACAGGGTCTCAACAGCAGACCGCTAGCCGCTTGACTTGATGCGGGGGTATCTTTAAGATTCCGGCTCCCTTTCTGAGGGCGGGAGTCTTTCGCCCTTATTTTTCAAGTAGTTACGGTGCTTACCGGCTGCATGGGGGGCTTTTCGCACCAATTAACGGACAAATGCGTTTGTTGTGGTATCGAGCGCGCTTTTCAAAGTGGAAAAGTGCAATGGGAAAAAGCGCACAGGATTACTTTTTCTGACCGTAGAAGTTTGCCTGTACTGAGGATAACTCAATGCAAAATCAGAGGATCAGGATTCGATTGAAGGCGTTCGATCATCGCCTAATTGATGCCTCAACGCAGGAAATCGTTGATACAGCGAAGCGAACAGGCGCGCAGGTGCGCGGTCCGATTCCGCTGCCAACGCGAAAAGAGAAGTTCACGGTACTGATTTCGCCGCATGTGAATAAAGACGCACGAGATCAGTACGAGATCCGTACGCACAAGCGGATGTTGGATATTGTTGAGCCGACGGAGCGCACAGTGGACGCGCTGACAAAACTGGATCTGGCTGCCGGTGTGGAAGTTCAGATCAACCTTGGTTGATTAAGTGGTTGATTGATCGAGAGAACGGGGAGCCGAGATGGCACTGGGTATTGTAGGTATTAAAAGAGGTATGACGCGAGTCTTCACTGAAGATGGCGAATCTGTACCCGTAACAGTGATAGAGGCTCAGCCAAATCGTGTGACCCAACTGAAGACCTCGGAATCCGATGGTTACAGTGCGGTACAGGTCACTCATGGCGCTCGTAAGCCTTCGCGCGTTCGTAAACCTGCGGCTGGTCAGTTTGCGAAAGCAAACGTGGAAGCCGGTCGTGGTCTTGTCGAGTTCCGATTGGATGAAGAGCTCGAACTGGCGGTCGGTGATGACATTACGCTCGAGGGGTTCGAAGCCGGACAGAAAATTGATGTCACCGGTGTCTCTAAAGGTAAGGGGTTTGCAGGTGTCGTTAAACGACACAACTTCAAGACTCAGGATATGTCTCACGGAAACTCGATTTCACACCGCGCACCGGGATCGATTGGTCAATGCCAGACGCCGGGTCGGGTATTCAAAGGCAAGAAAATGGCCGGTCACCTCGGCAATGTCAGAACCACCACCCAAAACCTCGAGCTGGTGCAGGTTGATACGGAGAACCATCTCCTGTTGGTGAAAGGTGCCGTACCCGGTGCTCCAGGAGCAGATGTCATTGTGCGGCCAGCGGTGAAAGGATAAGGAACGAGCCAGTGAACCTGACGATCACACAAGCAGGCGGCGGATCAGGTGCGGCCGTTGAGATTTCAGAAGCAACCTTTGCACGCCAGTTCAATGAGGCGCTCGTGCATCAGGTTGTCGTGGCCTATATGGCCGGCGGCCGCCAGGGTACCCGAGCACAGAAATCCCGTTCGGATGTCCGCGGCGGCGGTCGCAAACCATACCGTCAAAAAGGTACCGGCCGAGCACGTGCAGGAACGATTAGAAGCCCGATCTGGCGTAGTGGTGGTGTGACTTTCCCTAGTCAGACTCAGGACTTCAGCCAAAAGGTCAACAGAAAAATGTACCGCGGAGCCATGCAGTCCATTCTTTCCGAGCTGATCAGGCAAGAGCGCTTGGTTGTCGCTGAGACCTTTGAAGTTGCAGAACCGCGCACGAAAGCCGTCGTGAGTTTACTCAATGATCTGGACCTTTCGAGTGTGCTGATTGTCGTCGAGTCATTCGATGAGAACCTCTACCTCGGCGCCCGCAACCTGAAAGGTGTCGAAGTCATTGATGTGAAGGGTATTAATCCGGTTGATCTGCTTCGTTTTGACAAGGTGCTCTTTACGGTTGGTTCCTTGAAGCAGGCTGAGGAGATGCTGGGATGAACGAAGAACGTCTCTACCAGGTACTGTTAGGCGCGCACATCTCTGAGAAGGCGACCAACGTTGCTGACGCTGCCAATCAGATCACCTTTAAGGTGGCACGAGATGCGACCCGCACCGAGATCAAGGAAGCGGTCCAGAAACTGTATGACGTGGAAGTTCGTGGCGTCACTGTATTGAACATGAAGGGCAAGGTGAAGCGTCGCTTTACCGGCGCATCACGAAAACCCAATTGGAAAAAGGCGTATGTGACGCTGGCTGAAGGCCAGGATATCGATTTCACGTCCCTTTCGAACGGCTAGAACGAGCGAGTAGCAACATGCCAGTAGTTAAAGCCAAACCAACATCACCGGGTCGCCGGTTTTTAGTAAAGGTCACCAATCCTGACCTTTACCGCGGCGAGCCTTACAAGCCCCTGCTCGAGAAGAAAGCCAAGACAGGTGGTCGTAATAATGCGGGTCGGATTACCACCCGTCATATTGGTGGCGGTCACAAACAGAAATATCGTGTTATTGACTTCCGACGAAACAAAGACGGCATTGATGCCACAGTAGAACGACTAGAATACGACCCTAACCGCACTGCCCATATAGCTCTCCTCAAGTATACCGACGGCGAACGCCGATACATCCTAGCCCCTCGTGACGTTGCCGCCGGCGATACCCTCAGATCAGGAAACGACGCTCCAATCCGACCCGGGAATTGCCTGCCGATGCGTAATATTCCTATGGGTACGGTCATTCATGCTGTAGAGCTGAAGCCTGGTAAAGGTGCGCAGATGGCGCGGAGCGCGGGTGCTTCGTGTCAGTTGGTTGCAAAGGAAGGTCAGTACGTCACCCTCCGTATGCGTTCTGGTGAGATGCGAAAGGTTCTGGCGGAGTGTCGCGCAACAATCGGTGGCGTTGGTAACTGGGAGCATAACCTGCGATCACTGGGTAAGGCTGGTGCCAGACGATGGCGTGGCGTTAGGCCAACGGTACGTGGTGTGGTCATGAATCCGGTAGACCATCCTCATGGTGGTGGTGAAGGTAAAACCTCTGGTGGGCGGCATCCTGTCTCACCGTGGGGAATGCCAACGAAAGGATATAAGACCCGAAAGAACAAGCGGACTGACAAGATGATTGTGCGCAAGCGTCGCACAGGTCGTGGCAGATAGTTGCGGCGGGTAAACGGGAGAAGATCAAGTGCCTCGTAGTCTGAAGAAAGGACCTTTTATCGACCTGCATCTGATGAAAAAGGTGCAGAGTGCAGCGGATACTAACGACAAGCGTCCGATCAGGACCTGGTCGCGGCGTTCTATGATTGCACCGGATTTTGTGGGTCTAACAATACAGGTTTACAACGGCCGTCAACACGTGCCTGTGTTCGTCAGTGAAGATATGGTGGGCCACAAGCTCGGTGAGTTTGCCCCAACGAGAACATTCAGGGGGCATGCTGCAGATCGAAAGGCGCGTCGCTAGAGATATTAATTGCAAGTAGGCAGGTACGAGTAGAAAAAGTACAGAAAGTACATTTAGAGAGTACGGACAAAGAGAACGATGGAAGTTGCAGCAAAACTATCAAGGGCACGCATCTCCGCACAGAAGGCACGATTGGTCGCAGACCAGATTCGTGGCAAACGTGTCGAAGAAGCGCTGAACATCCTGTCGTTCAGTACCAAGAAAGGTGCTCACATGGTCAAAAAGCTGCTTGAGTCAGCGATTGCCAATGCGGAACACAACGAAGGTGCAGACGTAGACGAGTTGACTGTGTCGCGAGCGTTCGTGGACGAGTCACTCACGATGAAACGACTGCGACCGAGAGCAAAGGGTCGAGCGGACAGAATTTTCAAGCGAACCTGCCATATCACGCTGGCAGTAGCGGACGAGCACTAGGCGGGCGAGGGATCAGGAGAACACATGGGTCAGAAAGTACACCCAACAGGACTAAGACTGGGGATCGTAAAGGATCACACCTCCGTGTGGTACGCCGATGGCCCTGCCTATCGCGATAAGCTTTTGGAGGATCTTGAGGTCAGAGAATTCCTGCGGAAGCGTTTGGCACAGGCGTCAGTCAGTCGCATCGAAATTCAGAGACCTGCGAACACTGCGCGCATTACCATTCACACTGCGCGTCCTGGGATTGTGATTGGTAAAAAAGGTGAGGATGTTGAACGTCTTCGTCAGGTTGTCGCTCGTATGATGGGTGTTCCGGTTCATATCAACATTGAAGAGATCCGTAAGCCTGAGATTGATGCATTCCTCGTGGCACAGAATGTGGCACAGCAACTTGAGCGTCGTGTTCAGTTTCGCCGCGCAATGAAACGTGTCATGCAGAATGCCATGCGCCTCGGTGCTGAAGGTATCAAAGTACGCGTTGCCGGGCGATTGGGTGGTGCGGAAATCGCACGATCGGAAAGTTACCTCGAGGGTCGAGTGCCGTTGCACACACTGCGTGCGGACATCGATTACGCGCTGACTGAAGCCCAAACCACGTATGGCGTGATTGGTATCAAGGTCTGGATCTTCAAAGGTGAGATCCTGGGTGAGCGTGAAGAGGCAGATCCTGCTGCCGCAGGCCTTGCACAGTAGATCGGTTGGAATTGAGCGATGTTACAGCCTAAAAGAACGAAGTTTCGCAAGCAGCAGAAAGGTCGCAATCGCGGTCTGGCCCATCGCGGCAGTTCTGTCAGCTTTGGTGAATACGGACTGAAATCGACCGGACGGGGTCGCCTAACCGCACGCCAGATAGAGGCCGGCCGACGAGCGATGACGCGCCATGTGAAGCGCGGTGGAAAGATCTGGATCCGTGTGTTCCCGGATAAGCCGATTACCAAAAAGCCACTCGAAGTCAGGCAGGGTAAAGGTAAAGGTAACGTTGAATACTGGGTTGCGCAGATCAAGCCGGGCAAGGTGCTTTATGAAATGGAAGGTGTAACTGAAGAAGTGGCGCGAGAGGCGTTTCGACTTGCGGGGCGTAAGCTGCCTTTCACAACCCAGTTTGTTAAACGGGTGGCGATGTAATGAACGCGGCAGAGCTGAGAGACAAGAGTACAGAAGAACTGGAGCAGACGCTGCTTGAGTTGTCCCGGGACCGATTTTCGTTGCGCATGGAGCGATCGACCGGACAGCTTAGTCAGCCCCATCTTCTGCGCGAAAACAAAAAGGACATTGCCCGTGTGAAGACGGTGCTACGTCAGAAAGCGAACGAGACGAGCGAGACAGAGTCAGCATGAGCGAAACGGTCACACGTACAATGAGTGGCACGGTGTTCAGCGCCAAAATGGACAAGACGGCCACTGTGCTGGTGGAGCGTCGGGTCAAGCACCCGGTCTATGGCAAGTACATCAAACAGTCCAAGAAGTTTCATGTCCACGATCCGGAAAACCAGTGTCAGGAAGGTGACGAGGTGACCATCGAGGAAGCAAAGAAGATGTCCAAGACAAAGTCGTGGGCGCTTAAATCAATTGACCGTAAGGCGACGGTCATCTGAGACGATTGAGATTAATCGTTTCTAGCTACAAGAGTGTATTGAGGGCAACATGATTCAGGCACAGACCTATCTGGATATCGCCGACAACAGCGGTGCACGTCGCGTGATGTGCATCAAGGTGCTGGGTGGATCCAAACGCCGCTATGCGGGAATTGGTGATGTCATCAAGGTCACCGTTAAGGAAGCGATTCCAAGGGGTCGAGTCCGCAAGGGTCAGGTCCTGGATGCCGTCGTGGTCCGCACGAAGCGGGGGGTGCGTCGGTCAGATGGCAGCGTGATTCGTTTTGATGGTAACGCTGCTGTCTTGCTGAACGCACAGAAGCAGCCTATTGGTACACGGATCTTTGGGCCGGTGACGCGGGAACTGCGAAACGATAATTTCATGCGCATCATTTCGCTTGCACCGGAAGTGCTTTGAGACGGCGATGAGAGCCATTAGGTAGATAACAGCATGCAAAAGATCAAAAAAGACGACGAAGTGATCGTGCTCGCAGGTCGCGACAAGGGGCGTCGGGGTGTGGTGACACGCATCATCGACGATAAGCGTCTCTATGTATCGGGTGTCAACCTGGTGAAGAAGCATCAGAAAGGCAATCCGCAGATGAATGAACCTGGAGGTATCCAGGAGAAGGAAGCACCGATCCATATTTCCAATGTGGCGATCTATAACGCAGAGACCAATAAAGGGGATCGGATTGGTTTCAAGTCGCTGGAAGATGGCAAGAAGGTACGCATCTTCCGTTCAAGTGGTGAGGAGATCGACTAGCAGGGTTTAAGTACCCCTAGGGCTAATGAATCAATGACAGATCTAAAGACGCAATACGAAAATGAGATCAGGCCGGCGCTCATGGAGCAGCTGGGTCTGGCCAACATGATGCAGGTACCGAGACTGACCAAGATCACCCTGAATATGGGTGTGGGTGAGGCATTAACTGACCGTAAATTACTGGAAGCTGCTCAAGGTGACCTCGAGCTGATCGCCGGACAGAAGTGTGTGAGTACGAAGGCCCGAAAATCTGAAGCCGGTTTTAAAATCCGGACCGGAATGCCGATCGGTTGTATGGTGACGCTTCGGCGTGGACGGATGTACGAGTTCCTAGACCGTCTGATCAATATCGCCATTCCCCGTCAGCGCGATTTTCGAGGTGTGAACCCAAGATCGCTTGACGGCCGTGGCAATTTCTCAATGGGTCTCAGCGAGCAGATTGTGTTTCCCGAGGTCGACTACGACAAGACCGACCGGGTGCGAGGTTTGGATATCAATATTGTGACTACCGCTGCCAACGATGATCATGGACGAGCGTTGCTGAGAGCATTCAACTTCCCGTTCCGGGAAGCAGGTTAGAGAGGGATCAATGGCCAAGAAGTCGATGATTAACCGCGAGTTGAAGCGGAAAAAAACAGTCGAAAAATACGCTGCAAAAAGAGCCGCGCTGAAAGAAATCCTGCGTAACCCGGAAACAGGTGATGACGAGCGCTGGGAAGCGCAGGTCAAATTACAGAAGCAGCCCCGTAACGCGAGCCCTGTACGAGGGGTGCGTCGCTGCAGTCTGACGGGTCGACCGCATGCGGTCTATCGACGGTTCGGATTGTCGAGAACGAAGCTACGTGAGGCGGCCATGCGCGGTGATGTGCCAGGCCTTGTGAAGTCGAGCTGGTAGCAAGGAGGAAATCATATGTCGATGCAGGATCCACTCGCGGACATGTTGACGCGAATCAGAAATGCACAGATGGCTGGGATCGAGCAAATATCCATGAACGTCTCCAAGACCAAGGCTGAAATTGCCAAGGTGTTGAGAGATGAAGGTTTTGTCGAGTCTTTTGAAGTGGACGGTGAAGTGAAGAAAACGCTGACCATTGAGCTGAAGTACCTCGAAGGCAAGCCGGTGATTGAGCATCTGCAGCGAGAGAGCCGCCCTGGATTGAGGCTGTACCGTGGCAAGGATGATATCCCGCAGCTGAATGGAGGTCTGGGTGTCTACATCCTGTCGACCAACAAAGGGGTCATGACGGATCGGGCAGCACGTTCGGCTGGCGTCGGTGGTGAAATACTCTGCTCAGTATTCTGATTAGAGAAGCGTTAAACGGATAGTCCGTCAAGATTAGAGATTTAGGGAAAGCAACATGTCACGTATCGCGAATGCTCCGGTGCAGTTGCCAAGCGGCGTTGAGATCACCGTGGGTGATGAAATCAACGTCAAAGGCGGAAAAGGTAGCCTCAGTCTGGCACACACCGAATTGGTCGAAGTGTTGCAGGAAGACAATGTGCTGCGATTCAAATCCACGTCGGGTGATCGCAAAGCACAAGCACTGGCCGGGACCTATCGTGCGCTGGTCCAGAACATGGTGACAGGTGTGTCTGAAGGGTTCACGAAAGAACTTGAGCTTCAAGGAGTTGGCTACCGGGCGCAGGCTCAGGGTAAGAAGTTGACCTTGTCGCTTGGCTTCTCTCACCCTGTGGAATACCAGGTGCCCGAGGGGATTGAGATTGAGACACCGAGCCAGACGCAGGTGATCGTTAAGGGAATCGATAAGCAACTGGTCGGGCAGGTGTCGGCTGAGATTCGAGCGTATCGACCACCCGAGCCTTACAAGGGCAAAGGTGTTCGCTATGTGAACGAACAAGTCCGTCGTAAGGAAGCCAAGAAGAAGTAATTGATGTGCTGCTGTTTGCAGCGTTTTTTATACAGCAAGATCTGCAGAAAGAAGACGAAACATGAGTAAGAAGAACGATGCACGACTGCGCCGGGCCCGAAGGGGGCGGATGCACATCCGTGAGTTGGAAACACCGCGCTTGTGTGTCTATCGATCACCGCAACATATCTATGCACAGGTCATCTCCGCTGCAGGTAATGAAATTCAGGCATCAGCATCAACGGTAGAGAAAGATCTGCGAGGCCAGTTCAGAAGTAATCAGGCCGGTGCAGCCGAGATTGGTCGGTTGATCGCAGAACGCGCGAAAGCAAAAGGTATTGAGAAGGTTGCTTTTGATCGATCAGGGTACAAATACCATGGTCGTGTGAAGGCGCTTGCCGATGCGGCCCGTGAGGGTGGTCTACAGTTCTGATTGCGGTAACGCAAAAAGACAACAAATACTGGATACGGTCATGAGCACGGACAAAAAGATCAAAGTAACGCTGAAGAAGAGCGTGATCGGGCGACTCAGAAATCACAAGGCTTGTGTGGCAGGTCTGGGGCTTCGGAAGATGCACCAGACAGTCGAGGTTATCGATACCCCTGCGAACAGAGGCATGATTAATAAAGTAGCCTATCTGCTTGCGGTTGAGGAGAGCTGAATCAACGCGGTGTCTAGAAACGACGTGGATTTCAGGAGATGAAGAATATGCGACTAAATACATTGAAAGGTGCCCACGGCAGCCGCAAGCAGGCCAAGCGCGTTGGTCGTGGGATTGGTAGCGGCCTGGGTAAAACCAGTGGCCGTGGTCACAAGGGTCAGAAGTCGCGATCAGGTGGACGCATACGTATTGGCTTTGAGGGTGGCCAGATGCCACTGCAGATGCGCCTGCCTAAGTTTGGCTTCAGCTCCAGAAAGTCACGGATCACTGCAGAAGTGACCTTATCTGAACTTAACCGAGTTGATGCAGAAGTCATTGATGTGAAGACGCTGCAGGATGCGAACATTATTTCAGGCACGCAACAACGCGCCAAAGTCATGTTGTCAGGTGAGATTACTAAAGCTGTGAACCTGAAAGGTATCGGTGTTACCAAAGGTGCGCGAGCCGCCATCGAAGCTGCTGGAGGTTCCATTTCCGAATAGGTCGCTGATTGCAGAGATTCTGAACCAGGAGTTTCTGCATTAGCCAGGAATAGACAAACGATATGGCATCACTACTAACACAGCGAGGCGCGGCAGGCTCGGCGACTTCATCCGGAGGTGGGCTCTCGGAGCTTCGCTCGCGGCTTTGGTATGTGCTGGTCGCCATTGTTGTGTATCGCGTTGGCAGTCATATTCCGGTGCCGGGGATAAACCCCGAGAGGCTGAGCGCACTCTTTGACCAGAATCAGGGCGGCATAATCGATTTGTTCAACATGTTCTCGGGTGGTGCCCTCGAACGTATGAGCATCTTCGCGCTTGGGATCATGCCGTATATTTCCGCTTCGATCATCACCCAGCTGCTGGTCGCAACGACACCCTCGCTGCAGCAGCTGCGGAAAGAAGGGGAAGCTGGCCGCCGTAAAATTACGCAATACACCCGTTACGGCACGCTGGCTCTGGCGCTCGTGCAGGGCTTTGCTATGAGCAGTGGACTGGCATCGCAGGGGTTATCCTATACCGCAACCATCAGCTTCCACTTTGTTGCGGTGACGACGCTCGTGACAGGTGCGATGTTTTTGATGTGGCTGGGTGAACAGGTCACTGAAAGAGGTGTTGGTAACGGTATATCAATCCTCATTTTTGCAGGCATTGTGGCTGGTTTCCCAGGTGCGATAGGTCAACTGTTTGAACAGGGACGTCAGGGTGAAATACACCCAATCGTCATGATGGTCGTGGGTGTTGTCGCGGTGCTCATTGTCGCGGGAGTTGTGTTTGTCGAAAGGGGGCAGCGTCGTATAACCATCAACTATGCGAGGCGCCAGCAAGGTCGGCAAATGTATCAGCAGCAAAGCAGCCATCTGCCACTGAAAGTGAACATGGCGGGCGTAATTCCCGCCATTTTCGCCAGCAGTCTGTTGCTATTCCCTGCTTCACTTGGACAGTGGTTTGGTCAATCTCCCAACATGGAATGGCTACAGGAAATTAGCTTGCAGATCGCGCCAGGACAGCCGCTCAACATGATCCTGTTCTCCGCTGGCATCATCTTCTTCTGTTTCTGGTACACCGCGATCATGTTTAACCCGAAGGAAGTGGCGGACAACCTTAAGCGGCAGTCAGCTTTTGTTCCTGGCTATCGTCCAGGTGAGCAAACAGCGCGACATATCGACACGATTCTCACACGACTGACCCTGTTTGGATCGATATATATGACCGGCGTGTGTCTATTGCCACAGTTTCTGGTCACTCAGTTCGGTATTACATTTCAGCTGGGTGGTACCGCGTTGCTGATTGTTGTGGTCGTAGTGATGGATTTCATGGCGCAGGTAAACACGCACCTGATGTCACATCAATACGATGCCTTGATGAAGAAAGCCAACTTACAGAATTTTAAGCGTTAGTTCGCTGCAAAAGAGAGAGTGAATAGGTAAGACGATGAAAGTCAGAGCGTCAGTCAAGAAGATGTGCCGGGATTGCCGGATTATTCGACGAAAAGGCTCCGTGCGCGTGATCTGCAAAGAACCGCGACACAAGCAGCGCCAGGGTTAATAGGAGAATCATATGGCTCGTTTAGCTGGAATCAACATTCCTGACAATAAGCACACTGAGGTCTCCCTGACCTATATTTTCGGTATCGGTCGTAAGACCGCTCGTGATCTATGTGAGCTCACCGGTGTAGAACCATCGGTCAATGTTCGGGATCTGACAGAAGCAGAACTGGATAAGCTTCGAAACGAAATTGCAAAGATTGAAGTTGAAGGTGACCTTCGTCGGACTCAGCAGCTGAATATCAAGAGGCTTCTTGACCTGGGTTGCTATCGTGGCATGCGTCATCGGCGTGGTCTGCCAGTCCGTGGGCAGCGCACCAAAACCAACGCTCGTCAGCGTAAAGGTCCACCGAAACCTATTCGTAAGTAACAACCGGTTCAAACAGTGATCACGACGTCGACGTGAATCGACAAGAGAAACGTAACTATGTCTGAAGAAGAGAACACAAGCGAAGTTGTAGAAGAGGAAGGCGAGGCGTCTACCGTCACGATGACGACTCGTCGCCGTGGGAAACGCCAGGTCGTTGACGGATTGGCGCATATCCACGCTTCGTTCAATAACACAATTATTACTCTCACAGATCGACAGGGCGGTACGCTGTCCTGGGCAACTGCGGGTGGTTCAGGGTTCAGAGGCGCTCGAAAGAGTACGCCGTTCGCAGCGCAGGTTGCTGCCGAGCGGGCAGGTAATGCAGCCTTGGACTATGGTCTGCAGAATCTTGAGGTGTTTGTGAAGGGTCCGGGTCCTGGGCGTGAAGCTGCCGTGCGTGCGCTGTCTGGGGTGGGCTTCCGAATCACCAACATCACCGATGTGACACCGATACCTCACAACGGTTGTCGCCCGCCGAAGCGTCGGCGCGTATAGCGGCTCGTTGAAAAAGGAGACGAATTAGAATGGCCCGATATATTGGTCCTACCTGTAAACTGGCACGACGCGAGGGGACTGACCTGTTCCTGAAAAGCGGTGTGCGTCCCCTGGAGTCCAAGTGCAAGCTGGATAATCCGCCTGGTATGCATGGTGGTCGGCGTCCGAGAAATTCTGACTACGCGATTCAGTTGCGTGAGAAACAGAAAGTACGTCGACTCTACGGTGTGCTAGAGAAGCAATTCCGGAACTACTACAAGAAGGCCGATCGGCAGAAAGGTGCGACCGGCATGAATCTGCTGCGCCTTCTGGAGCGTCGCCTGGACAATGTCGTGTACCGAATGGGTTTTGGTTCCACCCGTGCTGAATCGAGACAGCTGGTATCGCATAAGGCGGTACTGGTGAACGGCAATGTCGTCAACATCGCGTCTTATCAAATCGAAGCGGGTGATACCGTGACGATTCGAGAAAAAGCACGAGGTCAGTTACGCATCCAGGGCGCCCTAGCATTGGCTGCGAACAGGGCAGCGGTAGAATGGGTTGATGTAGATGCTGATCGATTGGAAGGAGTGTTTCGGTCTTACCCGGAGCGAGAGGACCTTCCGCAGGAAATCAATGAAAACCTGATTGTGGAGCTCTACTCCAAGTAATCGGCAATTGATTCCAACTAACGAGTTTATTGGGTAAAGGTATATTTATGGTTCATTCGTCACTCGAATTTCTGACACCGAAATCGATTCAGGTCGAGCAGCAGTCTTCGACTCTG
This sequence comes from uncultured Gammaproteobacteria bacterium, assembly GCA_913049815.1. Taxonomy (GTDB): domain Bacteria; phylum Pseudomonadota; class Gammaproteobacteria; order Pseudomonadales; family Azotimanducaceae; genus UBA7451. The sequence goes on along the minus strand of CAJWYI010000010.1, from coordinate 22,656 downwards.
GCCACCGTGACCCTGGAACCGCTCGAGCGAGGCTTTGGTCATACGCTTGGTAACGCTCTGCGGCGGATTCTCCTGTCATCAATGCCAGGGTGTGCCATTGTCGAGGCGGAAATCGACGGTGTACTTCATGAGTACAGCACCATCGAAGGGGTCCAGGAGGACGTTATCGAGATCCTGTTGAACCTGAAAGGCGTTGCCGTTCGGCTGAATGCCACTGACGAGGCGGAGCTCACCCTGGACAAAAAGGGACCCGGTGTTGTCACGGCTGGAGACTTCCAGGTAGACCATGATGTTGAAATCGCGAATCCAGAACATGTCATCGCTACCTTGAATGAAAGAGGTAGCCTGAAACTCCGCGCCATGGTTGGTCGAGGTCGTGGCTATGAACCGGCGGATATCCGAGCTGGTGATGAGGAGACGAACCGTGTCATAGGCAGCCTGTTGCTGGATGCAACCTACAGTCCGGTTCAACGAGTGGCTTACAAAGTAGACAGTGCTCGGGTCGAACAACGGACGGACCTCGATAAACTGATCATCGATCTTGAGACGAACGGCACTATTGATCCCGAAGAAGCGATACGACGTGCTGCAACCATTCTGCAGCAGCAGGTGGCGGTTTTTGTTGACCTGCAGGGTGAGAAAGAGCCTGAGCCGGAAGAGTTTATTGAGGAGATTGATCCAATTCTGCTACGCCCCGTCGACGATCTCGAGTTGACGGTCCGTTCGGCGAACTGTCTGAAGGCTGAGAATATCTACTACATCGGTGACCTGATTCGTCGTACTGAGGTCGAGCTGTTGAAAACGCCGAATCTTGGTAAGAAATCATTAACCGAAATTAAGGATGTCCTCGCGTCTCGTGGACTGGCACTTGGGATGCGACTCGAGAATTGGCCACCTGCTAGCCTGCGCGGCGATGATCGGCTTTTGGGCTAGACAGCCATTGGGCTGACGGAAACACTGAGGAAACGATATGCGCCATAGAAAAAGTGGTCGACATCTCAACAGAACAAGCTCACATCGACAAGCGATGTTTCGCAACATGGCGTGTTCTCTGATTGAACATGAAATGATCAAGACAACCCTTCCAAAGGCCAAGGAGCTCCGTCGTGTCGCTGAGCCATTGATCACACTCGCGAAGTCAGATTCAGTAGCTAATCGACGATTAGCTTTTGCTCGCACTGGGGATAAGAGTGTCGTGGGCAAGCTGTTTGCCGAAATCGGTCCTCGGTACGCGGAGCGTCCCGGTGGTTATACCCGTATTCTGAAGTGCGGCTACCGCGCAGGTGACGCGGCGCCGATGGCATTTGTTGAACTCGTAGACCGCCCAGTGCCGGATGAGGACGACTTTGATGACGATGACTTTGATGAGGACGAAGACTAAGACTAAGACCGAGGCCGAAGAATAGATAGTTCGCGGCTAGACTGGTTCTGGCCCTGGCGTACGCTTGAAGATCGAGAGCCGGGCTTGCCCCGGCTCTCTCGAATCCTCCTAACGAAATATCTACTCTTGATGTGTACCAAGGAGAGGTTTCAAAAACTGCCCCGTAAATGATCCTTCAAAATTTGCGACCTGCTCAGGGTTGCCGGCCACCAGGACCTCACCACCCCCATCCCCACCTTCCGGTCCAAGATCCACAATCCAGTCCGCTGTCTTGATGACATCAAGGTTGTGTTCAATGATCACGATAGTGTTGCCCTGATCTCTGAGGTGATGGAGTACCGCCAACAATTGCTCGATGTCGTGGAAGTGAAGACCGGTGGTGGGTTCATCGAGAATGTAGAGCGTCTTGCCCGTATCACGTTTTGACAGTTCGCGTGAGAGTTTGACTCGCTGTGCTTCGCCGCCCGATAGCGTGATAGCGGATTGCCCGAGGCGTATATAGCCCAGACCGACATCGATGAGGGTCTTCAGCCTCCTCGCGATCATCGGAACCGCGTTGAAGAACTCATGGGCGTCCTCAACCGTCAGTTCAAGCACCTCATGGATGTTCTTACCTTTGTAAAGGATTTCCAGCGTCTCTCGGTTGTAGCGTTTTCCCTTGCATTCGTCACATGTGACGTAGATGTCTGGCAGGAAGTGCATTTCGACCTTGATCAGACCGTCCCCCTGGCAGGCTTCACATCGCCCACCTTTGACGTTGAAGCTGAATCGACCTGGCTTGTAACCCCGTGACCGGGCTTCAGGCGTTGCCGCAAATAGATCACGAATGGGCGTAAAGATATTGGTGTAGGTCGCCGGATTGGAACGAGGGGTCCTCCCGATTGGGCTTTGGTCGATATCAACCACTTTGTCCAGTTGATCCAAGCCCTCAATCGATTCGTGGTCCGCAGGTTGGACGTTCTGAGCTCCGTTCAGTTCTCTTGCCACGATCGGATAGAGCGTACCGTTGATCAGGGTAGATTTTCCTGAACCTGAGACGCCGGTGATGGCTGTCATTAGTCCTAGCGGTAGATCAATAGTGATGTTCTTAAGGTTGTTACCAGTCGCGCCACGAAGTCGTAACACGCGCTCTGTGTCTGGCTGTTGCCGTGTTACGGGAACGGGAATTGAACGCTGACCAGAGAGGAACTGACCGGTAATAGACCGGTGACAGGCTTCGATGTCCTTGACCTGGCCAGAAGCAATGACTTCTCCGCCATGAACGCCTGCACCTGGTCCAACGTCGACCACGTGGTCAGCGGATCGAATCGCATCTTCATCATGTTCGACCACAATGACAGTATTGCCGAGATCGCGAAGGCTGATGAGTGTGTCGAGGAGACGGTGGTTGTCCCGTTGATGCAGTCCGATAGAGGGTTCATCAAGGATGTACATGACGCCAACCAGACCGGCGCCGATCTGGCTGGCGAGACGGATCCTCTGCGCCTCGCCACCCGACAGCGTGTCAGCACTGCGTGACAAGCTAAGGTAGTTAAGCCCGACATCCATGAGAAAGCGGAGTCTGGCTGAGATCTCCTTTAGTATTTTCTCAGCGATCTTGGCCCTTTGGCCCTCTAGTGACAAACCTTTGAAGTAGGCATAAGCGTCCGTGACAGACAAGCTCGAAATATCCGGCAGGGATCGTTCAGCAATCGTTACGGCACACGCGTCACGGTTCAGCCTGGTGCCATGACACGCCGGACATGGCTGTACACTCATGAAGCGCGACAGGTTTTCTCTGACCATCTCGGAATCGGTATCTCGAAATCGTCTTTCCATGTTCGGGATAATGCCCTCGAAGGTGTGAGCCCTTGTGTACTCGTCACCACGATCATTCACGTAACGAAACTTGATAGCGTCTTTGCCGCTTCCGTACAGCAATATCTGTTTGTGTTCGGATGTGAGCTTGTTGAGTGGGGTGTCGGTATCGAAACTATAGTGATCAGCGATGGAAGTGAGCATCTGGAAGTAGTAAACATTTCGTCGGTCCCAACCATGGATGGCTCCCTCAGACAGTGATAGTTCCTCGTCGTGAACGACCTCTGATGGATCGAAAAACTGCTGCAGACCAATACCATCGCACACCGGGCAGGCACCTGCGGGGTTGTTAAAAGAGAACATCCGTGGTTCAAGATCGGGAATCGCATGGCCGCACTCAGGACAGGCGTAACGCGCCGAGAAAATAAGGTCGTCAGCATCGTGGTCGTGAAATGTCAGGCAAGCGAGACCATCAGAAATACGGGTTGCCGTCTCCAATGAATCTGCGAGCCTTGTTCTCAGATCTTCTCGGACCCGGAATCGATCGACCACCACATCGATGTAGTGTTGTTTGTTCTTGTCGAGCTCTGGTAGATCGTCCAATTCGACTACGATGCCATCAACGCGTACACGCACAAACCCCTGTGCTCTCAATTGATCAAACAGGTGGTGGTGCTCACCTTTGCGACCCTTGATCATCGGCGCCAGCAGAGATACTCGCTCACCATCAGGTAGGGATATGATCTGATCCACCATTTGGCTGATCGATTGGGCTTCCAGGGGGTGACCGTGATCTGGGCAATGCGGTATCCCAATTCGGGCATAGAGAAGCCTGAGATAATCGTAGATCTCGGTAATGGTCCCGACCGTCGAACGTGGATTGTGGCTCGTGGACTTCTGTTCGATGGAGATAGCAGGAGACAGGCCTTCGATATGATCGACGTCTGGCTTCTCCATGAGAGATAGGAACTGTCTCGCATAGGCCGAAAGTGATTCAACATATCGACGCTGGCCTTCAGCGTAAAGGGTATCGAAAGCCAAGGAAGACTTACCCGACCCAGAGAGACCAGTGATAACGACAAGCTTGTCTCTGGGAATATCGAGATCGATATTCCGAAGGTTGTGTGTCCGCGCACCGCGGATGGAAATCGGATTCATGGGATTTTTCACGTTGTTGGCGTTATCGACGATGTCTATTTGTCGGTTCCGTACGAACCGACATGCGAAGTAGGCATTGTGGTGCGATTCCTGTGAGTCACTTCGCGCCTTCTGATATGATCCGGTGTCTCTTCCTGGGGGGAGATGACTGACAGCTCCGACCTATTGAGTCGTTCTCTGTTGGATCTGCAGGATGGGCATTCGAGAGAGCTAGATCATAGCGACTCGACAACAAAAAGCCACGATCATTTCTGGCGTCTACACCCGAAATGAAGCTAAAACTGTGAGCCAGATGAACCGCCAGGAAGTCAGTACCGCCGTCTCTATCGGCACCTTATATATCATCCGAATGCTTGGTCTGTTCATGGTCATCCCCGTGTTGCCCCTAGTGGTCGACGTACCTGGGATGACGCCTGTCTTGCTGGGATTGGCTTTGGGTATTTATGGGCTGAGTCAGGGAATACTTCAGATTCCTCTTGGGCGATTATCAGATCGCTTGGGGCGAAAACCAGTGGTTCTTGCAGGTCTATGTGTCCTCCTGATTGGCAGCGTTATCGCGGCCCTCGCAGAGTCTGCCTGGGGCGTTGTGTTGGGCCGACTGCTGCAGGGTTGCGGCGCGATCGCAAGTACATTGCTTGCATTGGTATCGGATCACGTCAGACCCGAGCACCGTGGTAAGGCGATGGCGATTGTAGGAAGCTGTATTGGTGGATCGTTCGGCCTGGCGTTGGTTGCGGGACCTTGGATTCATGCGAGCCTGGGTTTATCTGGCGTTTTCTCCGTCACCGCGTGTCTGGCCGTTTTTGGTATTGCGATGGTCGTGTTTCTGTTGCCTCAGGATGTATCACCGCAGGTAAAGCTAGAACAACGTACATGGAAGACGATCATTGCCCAAACAGATCTCCAGCGAACAACGCTATCGTCGTTTTTTCTACACTTTCAACTGATGTCGGGCTTCCTCGTATTTCCGACGATGATGGTGAAACAATTGAGAATTGATGTTGACGCGTATCCGCTGACATTATTGTTGATCCTTGGGGGGGCGTTTATTGCAGCTCTGCCGTTGATGATTGCGACTGATCGTTGGCCAGGCCAGAGAAAAAATTTGCTGGTCTTTATGATTGGAGTGATGGGTCTGAGTCTTGCTGGCATGTCGGCGGCATGGTCTTCCTGGTGGTTACTGCTTATGCTTGGATGCTTTTTCATGGCGTTTAATCTGCTGGAAATGATGTTGCCAAATCTCGTTGCGCACTTTAGTCCTGATAGCATGCGTGGGACCGCCATGGGTCTCCATACCAGCGCGCAGTTTTTCGGTGCGTTTGCTGGTGGTGCTGTAGGAGGATGGCTAATCGCGTTCTCAGGCGATACGGCGCTTCTATGGGCGAATGCTGGCATCGCTCTTGGCTGGCTGTTTATCGTGCTTTGGATGACGCCGCCAGTCGATACGTCATCTAAGAGACAATCGTTGGATTCATTAGGTACCCGCCATTCATCAGAGACGGTATGATCCATTGACAGTACCAACGAGACATCAGTCCGAAGCAGGGCTGATCAGATAGGAGAGGGTTATGGCCCGCGGTATAAATAAGGTAATTCTCATAGGCAATCTCGGGCAGGATCCAGAAACGCGATATCTGCCGAGTGGTGGTGCGGTGACCAATGTCAGCCTCGCGACGACAGAGTCATGGCGAGATCGTGAAAGTGGCGAGCAACGTGACAGAACAGAATGGCATCGCGTCGTGTTCTTCCGACGCCTCGCTGAAATCGCGGGTGAATATCTGAAGAAGGGATCGAAGGTCTATATCGAGGGGCAGCTACGCACGCGACAGTGGGAACGCGAAGGCCAGAAACACTACACGACAGAGATTGTGGCCAATGAAATGCAAATGCTCGACAGCCGTGGTGAAGGTGGTAGCAACAACTATAGCAGCCAGGGTGGTGGTCAATCGTCCTATGGCGGAGGCAATGCGTCAGGAGATGCATCTGCGTCGAACAATAGTGGATTCTCGGAACCACCACCGGCTGATTTTGACGACGACATCCCGTTCTAACGCATGAAAGTGCGGTTAGCCCAAACCGGGCAGAGTGCCCAAGGCACCTCGGTCATAACATGAGCCACATTAACAGTGCCGACCCGAGCATGAGCCGGTAGATCACGAACGGCAAGAACCCGATACGGTTGATGGTGGTAAGAAATAGATAAATACAGGTGAATGCGGATACGGCGGAGACCAAGGTCCCAAGCGCGAGCAGATTCCAGGGAACAGGTTGTGTTGCTGTCAGGAGTTCTGAAGTTTTGAGGGCGCCGGCTCCCAGGATTGTTGGAATCGCGAGCAGGAAGGAAATTCGCGCCGCAGCTTCTCGACCGAGGCCCATCATCAGCGCGGCGGTCATCGTAATACCGGAGCGGGAGACCCCAGGAACCAGGGCGAGACACTGCGCGATTCCAATGACAAGTGCAGACTGCCAGTTTAGGGACTTGGGTGTCGCAGTCCGGAAGTAACGGTCTGCCACCCAGAGAGCAATACCAAAGAGAATCGTGGTCATCGCAACCACCAGTACAGTGCGGAGCGATGTCTCGACGAGGTCGTTCAGCATGAAACCTATGGGAATAATGGGCAAACTGGCAATTATCAAGAGACCCGCGAAGCGACTGTCTTTGTTGTGTTTGCGTCGTATCAACGCGCGCCAGGTTCCGACCAACAATCGTAGAAGGGTGCGATGGAAGTAGACCAGTACAGCAGATAGTGACCCAACATGCACAGCGACATCGAACGCAAGACCCTGATCAGGCCAGCCCAATACCTCAAATGGGAGAATCAGGTGGGCTGAGCTGGAGATAGGGAGGTACTCAGTGATACCCTGAATCATTGCAAGGATCACCGTTTGCGTGACGTCCATGGTATTGGTCTGTTTTTTTGTGCGGCTGGATTCTAGCAGGCTGGTTGGGGCCAGTCTCCGGAAACTGGGAGGATCAGCTGCACCTATCAGAGAGGACTAAAGATGGCCGAAATTCCACTATTTCCGCTAGGTACAGTGTTATTACCTGGTGGCCGTATGCAGCTTAAAATTTTTGAGCAACGGTATCTCAGTATGATAACGAATGTTATGCGGGAAGAGACCGGATTCGGGATGGTCATGATCTCGTCTGGATATGAGGTGCTCGAAGATCGGGAGTCAGATCAGCAACCCAACGTTGAACCAGTAGGGTCATTCATCAAAGTCCTTGATTTTTCAGAAGGTCAGGCGGGCATGTTGCTGATCACCATCGAAGCCGAGGTTAAACTGAAAGTAGCACGAAAATGGAGCGACTCTGACAGATTGATGATGGGGCAGGTAGAGTTTCTGACGCCCGAGGAAGATCAGGCGGTGACACCTGAATTTGAGCATCTTGCCGATCTATTAGGTCATCTCATGCAATATCCGGCGATTGCCAGTCTGTTCGAGAGCTTCGATTATACAAGCGCCTGCGGCGTCAGTGGTCGACTCACCGAGTTTCTGCCTTGTTCCGAACTGGTCAAGCAGGGGTTGCTCGAGATGACAGATCCCATCGAGCGATTGGTGCAACTAGATAGAATCGTCTCGGAGTTGCAAGAGCGAGGGGGCGGTTTACCTGCGTACTGACCCCCATGGCAAGACTGGGACGGGCACGTGTCAATCGCGCCTGCGGAGAATTTCGTAGTCTCTCCCCTCCAGTTGGCTTCTGCGGACCGGATTTTGCGTCGCGCTTTGGAGGTGCCGTCGATCGACAAATCGATAAGGGAGATGTTGGTCGCGGCCCTCTGGAATGCCTAGACGTTTTGCCTGTACGATTTCTTCGGGCGTATCGCACACATCCAGCACTTCAAGGCTTCCGGAGACCAGAAGACGTCCCGTCCATTTTGGAACAGTGAGGGCTAACGCACGACAAAGTAGGGTTTGGCCCGCACAGAGCCGGTTCAGCGGACGGGCACCGCCATCACCGGTTGGATTGTTCGCAATCATCGTCTCGAGTGCGACAGAAGACATGTAATCGATCGCGGGGATGGCAGATTTGATGAGGACTGCGTTGCCGTCCCCTTGCGCTGAAAAATTCAGTGAGTCGCCACCCCGGGCATAGTACATATAAATCGTTCCAGCAGGCATAAAGAGCGGCTCGCGAGAACGTGTACGACCCAATGACGCATGGCTGCCTTTGTCGCTGAGATAGTAGGCTTCTGTTTCGATGACCTGTGCAGCGAGCCATACACGATTGACACGATGTCTAATGATTGTACCGATCAGGCGACGTGCCAGTTGTTGTGCATCCACATCGAAGTCTGCGGTCGTGAGTAATTGTATTTCTTTGCGTCCTGGCGGCGCTGTGTCTATGCGCAATGTTTGAGATGCCTTAGAGTAAGTGGGGTTTAATCGATGTACGGAGAATAGTTGGTCGTGAGGGCGTTTGCAGTGATGGGTGGGACGTTTGACCCTGTTCACAATGGCCATCTGCAAACCGCGCGTGAAGCCGCGGCGCAGCTTGGCGTTGACAAGGTTCTGCTGTTGCCTTCCCGCCAACCTCCCCATAGAGCCTCACCGGGTCGATTACCGGAACAGCGTTTGGCGATGTTGAAATTGGCCGTTGCAGGCGATAGCCGTTTGACAATTGATGATCGGGAGCTGCACCGTGCAGGCCCATCTTTCACAGTGGATACTCTCGAGTCGTTACGTAAAGAAGTAGGTTGTAACGTATCCGTATCCATGATGCTTGGTCTAGATGCTTTTGCTCTTCTGCCATCCTGGTACCGATGGCAGGATGTTCTCCGGCTGGTGAATGTGGTTGTGCTTGCACGCCCCGGAGCTGAAGACCTTTCCGGTGAACTGGTCGATCTTATCGCAGAGCGTCATCAACCCCCTAGCGCATTGAGAGACATTCCAAGTGGTGCGTTGACACGGGTTCAGACCACACAGTTGCCGATTTCTTCCACGCTTATTCGCACCGACCTGGAGGCCGGCCTTAGCGTCTATGGATCACTCCCGACGGCGGTGATTGCCTACATCCGCGAACATCACCTCTACGTCTGATATGCCACTCATCGTTTGTGCCAGGTTTAAAGGACTGGTAAATCGCAGTCCTGTCATCCAAAATTAAGGTTACGTGCGGTCGCAGTCGATCAAGACGTCAAACCCATACGTGACTAGGAGAGCAGTCCCTGTATGCAGAACATTGAACTTAGAGACCTTGTCGTTGATTCATTAGAGGATATGAAGGCAATCGAGGTTCAATGTCTGGATGTAAGTGCACAATCGGACTTTGCGGACTTCATGTTAGTTGCCGGCGGATCCTCCAATCGTCATGTCCGTGCCGTGGCACAATCTGTTATCGAAAATGCCAAGCAAGAAGGTGTTGTTCCGCTCGGTGTTGAAGGTATGGAGAGCGGGGATTGGGTGTTGATTGATCTAGTGGATGTTGTTGTTCACGTGATGTTGCCGGATACGCGTGTGTTCTACGACCTTGAGCGCTTATGGAGTCTCTCGCCTTCGTCAACAACGTCCATTGGCTGACGTTCTGATCGGTCCTCAGTATGTGCAGGACACCCCTCGTTTTGCGTTTAATCCCGATATCTCCCTTCGTGCGTGATGAAAATTGAACTGCTGTCGGTGGGAGTCCGTGCCCCCCGATGGGTTCAGGCAGGGTTTGATGAATATGCGACCCGGCTACCCTCATCCTGGACATTGGCGCTGAAGGAGATTCAACCGGCCATACGGGGTAAGAGTGGCAATATTGATGTGTTTCGGCGCCATGAAGCAGAGGCGCTGATCGCATCGGTTAAACCTGGCCATCGTTTGATCGCGTTGGATCTGAAAGGGCGGGCTCTGTCGACTGCACAGCTGGCGAGCAGCCTGGATGGGGTCCGTCACGATCTCTCGGGGCTTCAGCTGATGATTGGCGGTGCCGATGGCCTGGACGAAAGTTGTCTCGAACGAGCGGATGAACGGTGGTGTCTCTCGTCGCTGACATTCCCGCATTTCCTGGTGCGGGTTATCATTGCTGAACAGATATATAGAGCCTGGACTATCCTGAACCACCATCCCTACCATCGTTGAGTCAGATGTCGGAACCGATCGTCTTAAAGGACCACCATGATGAAAGTCGGGTGTTCATTGACCGTGTGGTCATGGCGTTTGCATGCGCGTTGCTACTGACCCTATTGCTGGCTGGGCGAATGTTGTATCTGCAGGTTATACAGCACGATCGCTACGCGACAATCTCTGAGTCGAACAGAATCCAGGTGCAGTCTATACCACCTGTGCGCGGCCTTATCGTCGATCGACACGGTGAACTATTGGCAGACAACGCGCCTTCTTTCAGTCTGAATCTGGTCACAGAGCAAATCAGCTCGCTAGACGAAACGCTGGATCGAGTCGAAAACCGGATTGGTCTTACGACAGAGCAACGCAGTCGCTTTGAACGACGACTGAGGCGGAAACAGCGCCCCTATGAATCGATACCCCTTCTGCATCGTCTTTCTCAGGAAGACATCGCTCGTATCAGTGTCGATCAGTACGCTATGCCGGGTGTCCATATCGAGGCGTCGCTTGTACGCCACTACCCCTTATCGGATTTGGTCACCCATGCGGTCGGCTCCGTCAGGCGAATCAATGAGGACGACGCCCGCGTTCTGGGCAAAGTCGCGTACTCCGGTACAGACCACGTGGGCAAAACCGGTATCGAGCGCTACTATGAATCCCGACTGCTGGGTCGAGTCGGTTACCAACGGGTTGAAACAGATGCGCGCGGCCGCATCATGCAAGTGTTGTCGCGGACGGATCCTGTGCCCGGCGAAAACCTGGAGCTGACGCTGGATGCTGGTCTGCAAAGAGTGGCGAGCGAGGCGCTGGGCGAGCAGCGTGGGGCCATTGTTGCCCTGGATACTCGGACGGGCGGCATTCTGGCCATGGTCAGTAAACCTGGGTACGACCCGAATCCCTTTGTGACGGGGATCGATCACGCATCCTATGCACTGTTGCGTGATTCTATTGATGTGCCTTTATTCAACCGAGCTATTCAAGGTCAATATGAACCTGGTTCGACGCTTAAACCGTTTATTGGCTTGGCGGGGCTTATGATGGGCGTGACGACCGCTGAGCACGTCATTGACGATCCAGGCTCGTTCCAGCTGCCTGACAGCGAGCGACTGTATCGCGACTGGAACTGGACGCGAGAAGGCGAAGGTGGACACGGAAAAGTCGATATGAACCGTGCGATCTACCGATCCTGCAACGTTTACTTCTATGGACTCGCAGTTGAGCTTGGAATCGACCGGATCCACACTCATCTGGACCTTTTTGGTTTCGGTCGCAACTTGGCCCACGATCTACCGGAAGCCGGCAGCGGACTGTTGCCGTCCAGGGAATGGAAACGGAGTGTGCGAAACCTCCCCTGGTATCCGGGTGACAGCGTCAACATTGGGATCGGTCAGGGGGACGTCCTAGTAACGCCATTACAGCTTGCGACGGCAGTTGCCATCCTCGCCAATCGTGGTCGCATGGTAACCCCTCATCTTCTTAGAGATGCAGAACTATCCCTGAGGCCGAACGTTGATATTCCTGACGATGCGTGGCGTGTCATTTCTGACGCGATGCAGGACGTGATCCACCGAGGTCGCCGTGGTCTGGGTGAAAACGGTACGGCATGGGCCTACATCGGGATGGATATCCCCTATCGCGCGGCAGGTAAATCGGGAACCGCCCAGGTGGTTGGCATCGCGCAGGGTGAAGAATACGACGATGCGGAATTGGATGAGCGCCTGCGAAAACACGCCTGGTTTGTGGCCTATGCGCCAGCCGAAGAACCCCAGATTGCGGTCGCCGTACTTGTCGAAAACGGTGGCGGGGGCAGTGAAGTGGCTGCACCTGTCGCCCGCAAGGTGCTCGACTATCAGATGATTGGGAACAGCGCGATAGCCCAGCGGTCAGAACATCAAGAACCAACATTCGCGCGTGCGGGGGCCTATCTTGACTGACTATGTCCGTCAGCTGCCGCCACATCAGTTTGGTCAGCGCAAACGGGTCTCCGAGTGGGTACGCGTCGATCTGCTGTCGCTGTTCTTGATCTCGCTGATCGCAACCTATGGGCTGGTCATACTGATGAGTGCAGTTGACCAAAACATGGCGAGGGTCCAGGCGCAGGTTATACGTATAGTTGTCGCGTTTAGCGTCATGGTCGTGATGGCGCAGATTCCACCTAGGTTGTTCCTGCGACTCGCTCCTGCGCTCTACCTGTTGGGGCTTTTGCTGCTGTTTCTCGTACTTCTGGTGGGCACTGAATCGAAAGGCGCAACACGCTGGCTACGGATTGGGCCGATTGGCTTTCAACCTTCTGAATTGATGAAGCTGGCGTTGCCGATGGTGCTTGCCTGGTACTTCCATGACCGGCGCCTGCCGCCCCGACCTCGCCATGTCGGGATTGCGACCCTGATCATTGCGGTCCCCGTGCTCATGATCTATCCGCAACCGGACCTCGGTACTTCGATCCTGGTTGCCGCATCAGGGCTGCTAGTACTGTTTCTGGCAGGGATTAGTTGGCGATACATATTCTCGTTGATGGGGTTGTTGTTGGTGTCCGCACCAGGACTATGGTTTGTCATGACCGATTATCAGCGTGGTCGAATACTAACCCTGATTGATCCTGAAAGAGATCCACTAGGCAGCGGGTGGAATATTATCCAATCAATGACAGCCATCGGCTCGGGTGGCCTATTCGGGAAGGGGCTCTTCAATGGCACTCAATCCCAGCTCGATTTTCTACCTGAAAGTCGAACTGACTTTATTATCGCAGTACTGGCTGAGGAACTCGGGCTGATTGGCGTCCTAGCATTGCTCAGCCTCTACATCTGTCTGATTGGCCGGGGCGTCGTGATCGCAGTTCAGGCACAGGATACGTTTGGACGTCTGCTGGCGGCCAGCATCACATTCACCTTTTTTGTCTACGTGTTTGTCAATATCGGAATGGTCAGTGCATTATTGCCGGTGGTGGGCGTGCCGCTTCCGCTGGTCAGCTACGGTGGCACATCAATGCTGACCTTGTTCGCGGGGTTCGGCATTCTGATGTCTATTCATACACACCGAAGGATTGCGCTTTGATTTCATTGAGACGGTTGGCTTTTCTTTCTCTGTTATCGGTGCTGTCAGGGACCGTTATGGGTGAGCATGACGATGAGCAGCACGCTTTTGACCTGGCGCGTCCAGAGATTGCCGCTTTTATTGATGATCTTGTGGCGACCGAAGGATTCAATCGGCAATCAATTCAAGATGTCCTCGGCGCGGCCAGGTACCAACCGAGAATCATCGAATCCATCTCAAAGCCTGCTGAAAGAACATTAACTTGGGCGGAGTATCGCCGCATTTTCATAACTTCTTCGCGCATCTCAGGTGGTCAGAAATTTATGATGGAACACCGCGACGTACTGAAACGTGCGTCGGCTGAGTATGGGGTACCCGCGGAGATCATTACTGCGGTCATTGGCGTGGAGACTCTGTACGGTCGTTACCTTGGACGTTATCGGGTGTTGGATGCACTCATGACGCTTGGTTTCGACTATCCGCCTCGGAACCGGTTCTTTAAGTCAGAGTTGAGGCACTTTTTGCTTCTGACGCGTGACGAAAGACAGGACCCGGCGACTCCAGTGGGATCCTATGCGGGTGCGATGGGCTTTGGTCAGTTTATCTCGTCGTCCTACAGAAATTATGCCGTGGACTTTGATGGCGACGGCATTCGTGATATCTGGACCAACAAGACTGATGCGATCGGTAGTGTGGCGAATTACCTGGCGCTTCACGGATGGCGAAAGGGCGAAGGGATCATTGTAAGACTGAGTGGTCCGGGTGAAGGCAAAGAAGCTCTCTTCAACCAGAGCCTGAAAGCTAGTTCGACCATCGGGGAGTTTGCAGAGAAGACCGGGGTTATGGTTCCAGGTGGGCTCGACGTCAAAATACCAGTTACGCCCATAAGACTTGCTGGCGAGACCGGCGACGAATACTGGCTTGGATTACCCAATTTCTATGTCATCACACGTTATAACCACAGCAGACTTTATGCGATGGCAGTGTTGCAGTTGTCCGAAGCGATTGCAGAGGCAATGGAGTCATTGTGAAGCGATGCCAGAGCCGCGGCTTTATAGTTATTGTTGTCAAGATGCTGCGAATCTTCCCGTGGTTGGTGCTCCAAATGGCACTGATGTCGTGCAGTGCGGTTCAGAGAAGCACTCCACTGGCTGACCCATTGATGGAAAGCTCGGCGCCGTTGGGACTGGTCCCTGGAAGTGAAATTAAGGACACTCCCCCGCCGCAGGCTCCGAGGATATCGCAGCCTCTCGAACGAGAACCGCGAGACTCTTATTTGGTGATGGGTAAGCGTTACCAGATTCTGGACGACAGTTTCCAATACAGGGAAATAGGTATCGCGTCTTGGTACGGTGAAAAATTCCATGGCCGGTTGACGGCGAACGGAGAAGACTACGATATGTATGCGATGAGTGCTGCGCACAAGGAGCTTCCTTTGCCGACTTTAGTCAGGGTCACCAACCTCGATAATGGCGCGAAGGTAGAGGTACGCGTCAATGACCGAGGGCCATTTCATGATGATCGTCTTATTGATCTGTCGTTCGCAGCGGCGCAGGCGTTGGGTTTTGCCAGTCGTGGCACTGCACCTGTTGTCGTTGAGGCGATCGATGAAATCAATCATCCGGATCGGATGATTGTCGAGGAAACCGAACCGCCTATTTACCTACAGACGGGTGCTTTTTCGAACAGGGAGAGTGCGGAACGGATGATTGGTGCCGTCGGTAGACTGATGCATGGTGCGGGTCTAGGGGATATCCGCGTTGATATTCTTGAGAGTGACCGCGGTCCCCAAGAAGCCGCGTTCTATAAAGTCTGGGTAGGACCGATTGGATCTACAGCTGATCGGGACGAGTTGTCCCGAGTGTTCGAACAGGGTCAAATAGGGAAACCGATCGCTGTTCAGCTCACCAGGTGATGAACAGCGAGCAAGGATGACCATAGGAAAGGGTTCGGGGAACGGCTCTTCGAGAATTCAGGAATCACCATGACATTGAGAGAAGCGATCAGCAAGTTGGCGGCATGCCGGTTGGCCATCAATCTGAGGGGGACGCTGCTGGCGCTCCTTGCATGCGCCGGTGCTGGTGCCTCAGCTATTGTCCCTGCGCCGCCGCAGATCAATGCGAGTAGCTTTCTGCTAATGGACACGGCATCCGGGGAAATTCTGGCTGAAGAAAACAGCGCATTACGCCTGCCACCGGCAAGTCTCACCAAGATGATGACCAGCTATATTGCAGCCAGCGAAATCGCGGATGGACGAATGTCGTTATCCGATAAAGTCAAAATCAGCAAGAAGGCCTGGCTGATGGAGCATCCAGGTTGCGGTCGACGCTGTGGATCGAGAATGTTCATCGAAGTTGACGAGGACGTGCTTGTTGAGGATTTGCTGCGCGGCATTGTGATCCAGTCAGGTAATGATGCAAGCGTCGCCATCGCCGAACATATTTCTGGAGATGAAGAGGCTTTTGCCGAGCTCATGAATCAGTACGCAGAACGACTGGGAATGATAAACACGCGTTTCCGAAACTCGCATGGTCTTCCTGATGATGATCATTACACCACCGCCGCGGATCTTGCGAAGCTAGCGACAGCATTGATCACTCATCACCCTGAACATTACGCAACGTACAAGGAAAGGTACTATACGTTTAACAATATCCGCCAGGCGAACCGCAACACTTTGCTCTGGCGCGATTCAACTGTGGATGGTGTCAAAACAGGCCACACCGAAGCTGCGGGCTATTGTTTGGTGGCCTCAGCCGTCCGCGATGACATGCGATTGTTGTCTGTTGTGATGGGGGCTGGATCCGAGGATGCTCGCTCTCGTGAAAGCCAGAAACTGCTGACTTATGGCTTCCGCAACTTCGAAACGGTACCTCTCTATGCGGCGGGAGAGTCCCTGACGTCGGTGAAGGTCTGGCATGGTGAGATAGAAATACTAGAGCTGGTCATCGATTCTCCCGTCGTACTCACGTTACCGCGGGGTGTCCGTGAATCACTGACCGCGACACTGGACATCAACAGCATTGTCGAAGCGCCTTTGTCAGAGGGAGATGTGCTGGGTTCCCTTCGGGTTGGGTTGGAAGGTGAGACCATTTTTACTGGTGATTTGAAGGCGGGAAATACGATCCAGGCTGCTGGATTCTTCGGTAGCCTGTGGGATTCAATCAGCCTGTTTTTTCTTCAATTATTCGGTGGTGACCCGTTGGCAGTTGTTGAGTGAAGATATATTCAAGCAGAAAGAGGTGTTCTGAGGGTGAATGATGGACCCAAAATCACGTTTCCGTGTGACTATCCGATCAAGGTGATTGGGGACGGTGTCGTGGGTTTATCTGATCTGGTCCTCAGTATTGCCAGTGAATATGACGATACACTGACGGCTGACAAGCTCAGTGAAAGGCAAAGTCGCGAGGGAAACTATCGCTCGATCACCATTAGATTTCGCGCAACAGGTGAAGATCAACTGGCTTTGTTGTTCTCGGCTCTAAAAAAGCAGGATGTGATCCGGATGGTGTTGTGACGATGGACCTTTCAAAATCCACATTACGAGTGCGGGATTTCGGAGATGCCATTCCGTATAATTGGTGCCAGGCTTTGATGCGTGACTACACGAACTCGCGTCATAGTGATAGCTCGGATGAAATCTGGCTTGTACAACATGCGCCTGTCTATACGCTCGGACAGGCAGCTGATCCCGCGCACATTCTGGCACCTACGGACACTGAAGTGGCACAGTCTGATCGTGGTGGCCAGGTGACGTACCATGGTCCAGGGCAGCTTGTTATGTATTTGCTGCTTGATATTCGTCGTCATGGTCTGAATATCAAGCAGCTTGTCTGTGGTATTGAGCAAGCGATTATTCAGCGACTAAAGCAGTCTGGCGTTGAAGGGATCCGGCGTGAAGGTGCCCCAGGAGTGTACGTCGACGGAAAGAAAATTGCCGCTTTGGGTCTGCGTGTCCGCAAAGGTTGCAGTTATCACGGACTTAGCCTGAATGTTGACATGGATTTGTCGCCCTTTAGTCATATTAATCCCTGTGGCTATGCCGGGCTTGAAGTAACACAACTGAAAGATCTCGGAATCGACGAGGGCATTGATGAGGTGGCGAAAGGTCTGTTGTATTGTCTTCAACAATCTCTTGGATACAACAATATTGTGAAGGCGCGGAAGGTATATGATATCAAAGAACTGCAGGTGATCCATGTCTCGTGACCCTCGAAACAAGCTTGTTCAGGGCGTGAAATTGAGAGGTGAGGACAAGGTCCGCAGAATACCGGTCAAGGTAGTTCCGTCAGAGACACTGCCGAGAAAACCTGATTGGATTCGCGTCCGTATTCCTGCAAGCGCTGAGGTCACTCGAGTCAAGGGAATTCTGAGAGAGCACAAGCTTGCGTCGGTCTGTGAGGAAGCAAGCTGTCCAAACCTGCCTGAGTGTTTTAATCACGGCACCGCGACCTTCATGATCATGGGCGATATCTGCACACGTCGGTGCCCTTTCTGCGATGTTGCGCATGGAAAACCGAATGCACTGGATGATAACGAGCCAGCGCAGCTTGCCAGCGCTGCTCGAGAGTTAGGGCTTCGCTACATAGTGATTACGTCTGTCGATCGGGATGATCTGAAAGACAGCGGTGCCAGGCACTTTGCCCGTTGTATCAGTACGGTGCGTGATCAGTGTGAAGACATCACGATCGAAGTACTGGTCCCTGACTTTAGAGGACGTGCAGATATTGCGATTGATATCCTTGCCGAAACCCCTCCGGATGTTTTTAACCACAACCTCGAAACCGTGCCTCGACTCTATCGTCAGGCAAGACCGGGTGCGGACTATCAGATATCGCTTGACCTGCTCGCAGCCTATAAGCGCAAACAACCATCGGTGCCTACGAAGAGTGGATTGATGGTAGGCCTGGGTGAGACCATCGAGGAGGTTCAAGCCGTGATGCAGGATCTGAGACATCATGAAGTGGATATGCTGACGATTGGCCAGTATCTGCAGCCCAGTAGAGACCACCTTGCTGTGCATCGGTTTGTTCATCCATCAGAGTTTGAAGAACTACGACACTATGGGGAATCGCTGGGCTTCACGCACGTTGCGAGCGGGCCGATGGTACGGTCTTCTTACCATGCAGATTTACAGGCCAGCGGCGAGTTCTGAAATTGACCCTGTCATAGGCGTCGATCAGTCCGATCGGGAGCCGCAGGCTCTGCAGTCAGGATTGCGGGGAAGTCTCAACTTTCGAAATTCCATGCTCGCTGCATCGAAAACGAGTAGAAAGCCCGCGAGGTTCTTACCTAGACCTGTGATCATTTTGATGGCTTCGGTCGCCATGATCGTGCCTACGACCCCAACGACTGTCGCGAGCACACCGTTTTCTGCACAGTTGAAATCACCATCGCTGGCGTCGCCGTAAAGGCATCGATAGCACGGACCGTCTTCCAGTGTTGGGTCATAGGCCATGATTTGGCCTTCGAGTTTGATGGCAGCACCGGAAACCAGTGCCGTCCGTGTGTTCACACACGCATCGTTGACCATGAGCCGGGTCTTGAAATTATCTGTACCGTCGACGACCACATCGATATCGCTGATTAAAGACGTCAAAGCAGCTTCATCAAGATCAGTTGATATCTCGTTGACATTGATGAGTGGATTGATTTCCTCGATAGACGCTTTCGCTGAAGTCACTTTCAGCGTCCCGATATCGTGTGTACCGTGGGCGATTTGTCGTTGCAGGTTGCTGAGATCAACTGCATCGAAATCGACCAGCGTAAGTTGCCCCAAACCGGCAGCGGCCAGATAGAGTGCTACCGGACTGCCAAGTCCACCAAGTCCCATCACCAGTGCATGTGCATCGCGAAGTCGCTGCTGACCGGTAATATCCAATTCCGGCATCATGATGTGCCGGTTGTATCTAAGTAGTTCTTCGTCACTCATTGCAGTCATATTTGGCTCCCGCATCTAGCGACGACAACGCGCGGATTGCCAGCCAGATCATCAATGCAATGGATGACTTGGAAGTTGGCTTCTCGAAGCAGTTGGCCGACAGCATCACGCTGTGTATGGCCGTGCTCGACAATGAGCCAGCCCATGGGCCTGAGCACTCGTCGAGCGTCTTTGATAATCTGCACAAAAGCACCAAGTCCGTGTTGGTCCGCTACCAGTGCCATACGGGGCTCATGTCGGAGAGTACCCAGATGAGGGTCATTGTTTGCGAGGTAAGGTGGGTTGCTCACGATCGCATCCAGCGATTGAGACGCAAAGGCCACTGTCCAGTCTGTCCGAACCAGAGGTATTTGTGATGCACTCAGGTTTTCACGAGCGACCTTTAGTGCGTCACCGCTTAGATCGCTTGCAAAGATTTTCCATGCGGGCCTCTCATCAATGAGAGCGCCTGCGATCGCACCTGATCCGGTGCCAGCATCAAGGACCATCCTTGGTGCATCGTCGATATGATCAAGACAAGCCTGAACGAGGGTTTCTGTATCAGGCCTGGGGTCCAAGACGTATGACGTTATTTTGAGATCACGCCTCCAGAATCCGCGTTGACCTGTCAGGTAGGCCAGCGGCTCATGATCAAGCCGGCGTTCAATCAATGATCGATATCGGGAGAGTTGATTGAAGGTCAAGTTCTGGTTTGGGTCTGTGATCAGATGTGCACCGGATACATTGAGTACGAATTTGAGCAGCAGGCGCGCCTCATAATCGTCGACATCAACCTGGCTGCAATTAGAACGGAAGAGCCGGGTAGTGGCTTCTTTCAATGCAGATTGTATGGAGACTCCGGACACTAGACTTTCATCCGTCGCCCATAAACCGGAGCATATCTGCCTGGTGCTCCTTGATGAGCTGCTCGATGATGGGTGCCAGGTCGCCTGCAATCGTCTGAGGCAGACGATGGAGGGTCAGATTGATGCGGTGATCAGTGACGCGCCCGTCAGGATAGTTGTAGGTCCGAATTTTCTCCGATCGGTCACCACTCCCCACCAGGTTGCGTCGTGTTTCTGCCTGGTCATCTGCTTGCTGTTGTCGTGCCTGGTCCATAAGTTTTGATTGCAGCAGGCTCATTGCGCGTGCCTTGTTCTTGTGTTGGCTGCGTTCATCCTGGCATTCCACGACGATACCGGTAGGTAGATGTGTCAGGCGCACGGCGGAATCCGTTTTGTTCACGTGTTGCCCTCCGGCACCAGATGCTCGGAATGTGTCCACCCTTAGATCGTTCTTATCGATTTCGATTTCATCAATGTCATCAACTTCGGGCATGATCGCCACAGTGCAAGCCGATGTATGGATCCGTCCCTGTGATTCTGTTTCCGGAACGCGTTGTACGCGATGTGCCCCTGATTCGAACTTCATGATGCCATAGACATCTTTGCCTGCGATCCGTGCGATGACTTCCTTATAGCCGCCGTGCTCACCTTCACGTTCGTTCAAGACTTCAATCTGCCATCCGCAGGCTTCTGCATATCTACTGTACATACGGAAGAGATCCCCTGCGAATAGTGCCGCTTCGTCCCCACCTGTACCCGCACGAATTTCGAGAAAAACGTTGTGAGAATCATTGGGGTCTTTAGGGATAAGCAACATCTGGAGGGTAGAGTCCAGATGGGTGACCTGTTCTTCAAGCTCATTCGCTTCGAGCTCGGCGAGATCGCGCAGCTCTTCATCGGCATCGTCCAGTAACGAGCGGGCGCCGTTCATCTCTTCCGTCTTTTTCGTGAGTTCCTGGTAACACTTCACCACAGGTTCTATTTCTGCATACTCTTTCGAGAGTGCTGTGAACTGACTCTGATTCGAGATCACATCACTGTCGCTTAGGAGTGCTGCCAGCTCATCGAAGCGTTCAAGCAACTGCTCGAGTTTGGCTCGCAATGATTCTTGCATTACCTGTCCAGATCGTAGAGCCGGTGTATGATATCCAGAAGTTCCTGCTGTCCCTCACTGGACGCTTGTTTCATTGAGACACTAGGTGCGTGGATCATCTTGTTCATCAGCTGATTGGCCAAGGTGGTCAGTACGGATTCTGGTTCGTCGCCTTTTTGGAGGCGTGCCAACGCCTTTTCCAGCTCTCCATTCTTAATGTCGTTATGATGTTGCCGAAATTTTGTGATCGTCTCTGACGCACCGCGTTCACGCAGTGCGTTCTGAATGTCGCTAACGGCAGCATCGATGATCTGTTCCGCCTCTTCGGCCGCGCCTTTCCGTTGGTGCAGATTCTCTGCAGCAATCTGCTCGAGATCATCAATGCTGTAGAGGTAGACGTCCCGGAGGATATCTACCTCCGGTTCGATGTCTCTGGGTACTGCCAGGTCGACCATGAAGATGGGTTTTCTGCGGCGCTCACGAAGCGCGCTCTCCACAGACCCTTTGCCTAGGATTGGAAGCTCGCTACCAGTGGAGGAGACGACAATATCGCATTGACTGAGATATTGTGGGATTTCCGGCAGGGAAATGGCAGTGCCATCCAATTCGTCAGACAGACGCCGGGCATTGGCCAGCGTGCGGTTAGCAATGATAGGGCTATTGATACCCGTAGCCATCAGATGTTGACCCACCAGTTCAATCGTTTCGCCCGCGCCGATCAACATTACTCGGCATAATGATAAATCTGCGAACAGCCGACCGGCGAGATCCACGGCAATGGATGCCATTGAGAGAGAGCTCTGGCCAACATCAGTCTCTGATCTGACTTTCTTGACGACTCGATAGACTGACTGTTGTATCTGCGATAGCTCACGATCAAGCGTGCGAGCGGTCTCGGCGGCTTCAAACGCATCCTTGACCTGGCCAAAGATCTGAGCCTCGCCAAGGACCATGGAGTCAAGACCGGCTGAGACGCGGACCAGATGGTGAATAGCCTCACCGTCTTCATGCCAGTAGAGGCTAGAGGTGAGCTCGGCGACTTCGGTATCGTGGTGCTCTGCGAGCCACATGACGACGGCGTCGCGGGCTGCTTGCGAAGCGGAACCTTTCTCCGTGGATCGAGTCTTTGAATCTGTGTGCAGTGCGTAGATCTCTGTGCGATTACAGGTGGATAGGATCATGGCCGCTGAAAGGTCTTCAAGTTTCTGTAGTGATGCCAGTGCAGGCGGCAACGTTTCCGCGGAAAATGCGACCTGTTCGCGCAGTTTTACGGGCGCAGTGGTGTGGTTGATCCCAATGACGAACAGACCCATGAATCGGACGAGGCTGGATGACTCTTAAAGAGCTGAAAAGTACAATGAACCTGCGGGTCTGGTTG
>CAJWYI010000009.1 GCA_913049815.1 uncultured Gammaproteobacteria bacterium | reverse complement strand
TTTGGAACTCAGCCTGGCTCCGCTAAGGCGGGACCGGACTTCCTTCAATCTGGCAAGACGTTCCCGGTATTCCTCACTCTGCGCCAGATGAACGTCAACCCGCTGCCTGAGTTGCTGCGTCAGTTCACCGTCCAGGTAACCTGACAACAGCTCATCAAAATCATTCTCACTCGTCATCGCTTCCTCCCAACGCCTCCCTGAGCGCCAATCGTGCCCTATGCAATCGAGACATCACTGTGCCCGGTGCAGTGCCAAGCACATCGGCGATCTCTGCATAGGGCAGATCCAGGTAGTCTCGCAACACCACGATTTGCCGCTGGTCCACCGATAGCTTCGTCAGCGCACTCGCGAGCTGTTGGTCGCGTTCCTGGATTTCCAGATACTGATCGGGGACAGGGCCGGGATCAATGGGGTCACTGTTAACATATCCGCTATCTGAAAGTTCGGCAACTTGTGGACGTTTTCTCAACAGATCAATACATCGGTTTCGCACAACACGCAGAAACCAGGGTTTCAGCGCACCCCGGCTGCGATCGAATCCTTCAGGACGTGCCAATACCTTGACAAAAGCATCATGCACGGCGTCAGCAGCATCGTCCGAATTACCCAGGATCTGTATCGCCAACGTATGGGCGCCGCCCCCCAGTTGTGCAAGTTCTTTTCGCATGTCGTTGTTTTTCATAACCCTGCTATCTATACGCAGTTATTGCCGTCTTTATTCCATGAGAAGACAGTCTGATCGTAAATAAGGGGGACATACATCCACGGGGGCTCAGAAGCGCCATCAACCGGCTACTGCCAGCCAAACAGAGATGCAGTTTTCTTCAGAACGGAGTCCTGGCATTGGGAACTCAGCTAATTAACAGATAGCTACGCAAGCGTTCAATCTGACGACCGGTGACGCCGACATCCCGCATATAAGATTCCACGCCCCCATATATAATCGTTAGATGATACAGGGATTGATGCATCACCTCTGGCGGGCAGTACGCGGCTTCGTAATCCTGCCAGCTACGAATATGAGATTCAGGCTTGAGTGTTGACTGGATGTTATAGCGCGCGGTCAGCGCGTAATCGGCAGCAATCAAATCTTTTGAGACCCCCACTAGTCCCAGCAACAGAGCAGTGATGAGCCCAGTGCGATCCTTGCCTCCAGAGCAATGATAGAGCGCGACGCCGTCGTCGTGTTCGGCAAGCGATACTAGGATATCTCGCACTGACGGCTGACATTCATCGAGCCACAATCGATAGCCCTTGTCAGCTCGCATGTGTGTTCGATCCTGAACAGGAGCCTGCTCGATTTTTTTTAGCACGTTCTCGTCAATAAACGACAGGTGACGGTAATCCACAGCCTTCGAGTCACGAAAAACGTTCGGAGCGTTCTCGAGCTCTCTGGGCAGCCGCAGATCGACCACGGTGCGAACGCCATAGTCGAGCAACACCTGCATGTCAGCGTCATGTAGGGCATGCAGACCATCCGAGCGAAGGAATCGACCCCACTGTGTGACACCACCGTCTGCAGTCGGGTAGCCACCGATATCACGTATGTTGAACGCGCGTTCAACCCCGATATGCCGGTCCGGGTGCAGCAGATATTCTTCCATTCGAGTCGTTCCAACGGATGGTGGAGACGCGAGCCTACGTGTATCTAGCGTGGTGCTCAACCGCAATCCGCAGCCGTAATCGACACACGTTTTCCTCGCACTATAGTGCGTGACAGCCTCTCGAGCCTAAATCTGGTATTTTCTGATCCTTCCATGAAGGGCATTTGCGAATACCGGCAATGACCACACCCAACATCGTCATCATCATGACTGACCAGCAACGGGCCGACCTCTCGAAGCGCGAGGGTTTCCCATTGGACACGACGCCTTTCCTGGATGCGCTTGCTACCGAAGGTATCTGGTTCGATCGTGCCTACACAACGATGCCGGTCTGCCTACCGGCGAGAGTCAGCCTGCTGACCGGTCGCTATCCCAGCGCAACGCGTGTGCGCACCAACCACAATGGGGAAGACGCGTATTACGAAACCGACCTGTTCGATGTTGTGCGTGCGCAGGGATATCAGACAGCACTCTGTGGTAAGAACCATTCACATCTGATGGCGGACCGCATCGACCATGCTTTCATGCTGGGACACCACGGTGGTGGTGGGGATCAGAGGACAGACGAGGAGGTCGCGTTTGACGAGTACCTTGCAAGCCTTCGTATGAGCGCAAGCATAACTCCGGCACCATTCGGAGTGGAAGTACAGTGCCCATACCGCGCAGTAACGGATGCCACCCAGTGGATCGATACGATTCGCGATGAACAGCCGTTTTTTCTCTGGCTGTCATTCCCGGAGCCCCACAACCCCTACCAGGTCCCTGAACCCTATTTTTCAATGTTTCCGTCAGACAATCTGCCTCCAACTCTGTCCGATGAATCATCCTTGAGCGTCAAGGGATACAAGTATGAATTCCTGAGAGAATTAGGCGAGGCCGCTTTCCCCGACTACGCCGCACAACGTATCCAGGCACGCACCAACTACCTTGGAATGCTGCGTCTGATTGATGACCAGGTGCGACGTTTCTTCGAGTATCTCGAGGCTAATGATCTGCGAGACAATACTTTGGTGATCTTTCTATCCGACCATGGCGACTACGTTGGCGAATATGGACTGGTACGCAAAGGTGCGGAATTACCTGAGGTACTGGTACGCATCCCTTTACAAGTGGTCGGGCCGAACGTTGTGGCTTCGACTAACCCCCATACCGCCCATATATCAACCGCAGACGTCATGCCTACAATCTGCGAAGCCATTGGCGTCGATGTGCCTCCTGGGGTCCAGGGTCGCAGCCTGTGGCCACTCCTGACAGGCACTGATTACCCTGCGGATGAATTCGACAGCGCCTACATCGAGCAGGGATTTGGTGGACTTCACTACACGGCCGATGACGATTATGACCGAGATGCCGACGGACTTTCCGAATACATCGGTTTCGATGAACTGAACGGTGTTACGCAAAGCGGTACGATGCGTGCACTCCGCTATGAAGACTGGAAGCTGATCTTTGACATGCAGGAACGCGGACAGCTCTATAACCTCTCCAACGACCCCGTTGAGCTGAATAATCTGTTCGGACAACCTGCATACGCCAACATTCAAGCCCGGTTATTGACCAAACTCCTGGGGTGGTCTCTCCGTATCCAGGATCCATTGCCTCACCCCCGTCGACGCTATCGCTTCAAATCAGACACACGAAACTACTGGTCAACGCACCGAACACCCTGACTACCTTTACAAGGCAAACCTATGTCACCAAGCCTCGGTTATCTGCTGCCCACCCGAGAAAACATCATGAACAACCAATCGTCCGGCAGGGCATTGCTGGATGGTGCGAGAATGGCTGCAGGACTCGGTTTCGAATCGGTGTGGGCGGGTGACTCGTTGCTGGCACGCCCAAGGCACGACCCGCTCACGCTGCTGTCTGCGGTCGCCGGGGCCATCAACCATATCGAAATCGGCACGGCAGTCCTGCTACCTGTATTGCGTAATCCGGTTGTACTCGCCCAACAACTCGCCACTCTGGATCAGCTCAGTGAAGGAAGATTCATCGCGGGAATTGGGATTGGGGCAGACAACCCCTCCATTCGAAATGAATTTAGGGCAGCGGGTGTCTCGTTTGAGAGACGTATTGGCACCCTCATGGAATCTTTCCGCCTATGGCGAGCACTGTGGTCGGGCGAATCGGTCAGCTGGGACGGGCGTTGGCAGGTCGAGGGTGAGCTGGCACCCCGACCATTTGGAAATGGCGGACCACGCATTTGGCTGGGTACAGGCGTTGCCTCGGGGGTTGAGCGCGCCGCCAGGTATTTCGATGGCTGGATCCCACTCGGGCCTGACGCAGAGACGTTTGGACAACGCGGTGAGGCCTACCGGAACACACTTAGGCTTAGGGGTCGATCAGCTAACGATATGACCATGGCGATTTACCTCACTGTCGCTGTGATGGAGGACGCTGTTGTCGCGGAGCAGACTATCAATGACTACCTCGAACGGTACTACTCGGTTCCCGCGACAGCCATAAGAAAAGTACAGGCGTGTTGTGGTGGTCCTCTATCCCAGGTGTTGACGTTCATTCAAGATTTCGTCACAAGGGGGGCGCAGCACATCGTTTTGCGCGTCGTCGGCAATCATGAGAAAACACTGGCCCAGATCGCAGCAAATCGGGACGAACTTGCTGGCTGATTTACCCCCAACATCGCAGGTTCGTAGACAGGCATCACATCGGCTCAAGCACTAGTTCAGAGCCAGGTCGGATCATTCCCATTTCGTCACGCACATCAGCTCGCAAACGGGCGTTCGCACCCGACTCAACTCTAACGGTAGCAAAGTTAAAAAAGCCGCCCTCACCATAGAGTTTTGTCGGACCAAACGTTGGATCCACACCAATCCCCCGCCCCCTGATGGCACTCAGGGGACCAGCGATCAACTCATGGAACGAAAGTGCATCGCCGTC
The DNA here is from genome assembly GCA_913049815.1 of uncultured Gammaproteobacteria bacterium. Taxonomy (GTDB): domain Bacteria; phylum Pseudomonadota; class Gammaproteobacteria; order Pseudomonadales; family Azotimanducaceae; genus UBA7451. The sequence goes on along the minus strand of CAJWYI010000009.1, from coordinate 31,920 downwards.
GCCATCGTAGTCTCCCGTGTAACGTACTTGCGCCGCCGAATGAACATCGGTGGCAATAAAGACAATGTTGTTGACGTTCGCAGCATCCAACGACTTCAGCAACCCCGCCAATTCTTTTTCAAAGCCGGGCACGGTGTCACTTCCCGCAAAAGCATCATGACCATACTGGCCTGCCTGGCTTCCGGTGGGTACCGACAACGGTACATCAGAACTCACGATCTTCCATGTGGCATCCGAGGTCACCAGAGCGTCCTTGATCCAAGCTAGCTGTTGATCGCCCAGCATCGTCTTCTCATGAGTGTCCTTATCAGCGTTCAACGAACGATAGGACCTGGCATCAAGAATAAAGAGTTCGACATGCTGGCCCCATCGGAATGATCGATAGATGCGATCAGGCTCGCTCGGGTGGCGCGTAATGGGATGGTAGTCGAAAAGTGATTTTCTGCCTGCCGCTACAACGTTGGCAAATCCAGCACGTTCAGGCTGCGGCGGATAAGAGGCCCAGGGGGCACCGAAGTCATTGATCACCTCATGATCATCCCACTGCACATAAACTGGTGTGGACGCGAGGAACGCGCGAAAATGTTCGTCTTCACGGTTGTAACGCCAATGAGCGTTAAAAACCTCGGCGACGACCTCTGCATCCAGCCAGTCAACTGACGGATTACCTACACCAGGAAAGTTAGCAGGGATGTTTTTCCAGCCCGGTTCGATTCCGTTTTCCGGGCAATCATTGTCGGCGTAGATCATGTCGCCATTGGCAACAAAGAAGTCAGCCTGTAAACGCGCCATCGGTTCAAAGATGCGGTAACCCACACCCTGTCGCCGGCAATAGCGCTGCCCCGCAAGATCACCGCTGAACAACAATGTGACATCGCGCGCCACGGTAGCCGCAGGTGCAGTTCGAAACGTGCCCGCAACCCTTTTTGATCGTTTACCACCGGACCTGAAAGAAACTGCGTATCGATAGCGGGTGTCTGGTTCAAGATTCGTGAGGGTGACCTGGGCTGTAAAGTCGTCATCCGCTGAATTTCGGACCCTGACCTCCTGGAGTTCGGCCACTCCAGTCGCTGGGGTATAGGCCACGATCATGGTCGCCGCCCGATGGTAGCGCGACCAGATGACAGCCGAGGATTCGGTCACTTCACCTGCGGAAACACCCTGCGCCAGCTCAGCCACGACAGCGCTGGACCAAAACACACCGACGGCAACCATCCATGTAGTGAAATTACGAAACACGAGACTCCCGCAACCAGCCACGTAGTTAGCAACATAGCATATTATGACAGCGTTCAACTGCCTTTCATCGCGTTCGATGCTTTAGAAACAGCGGCCCTTCAGTCTCACAGATAAACAGATGTAAAGGCACGTTGCCAATATGCCCCCGAGATCATCTGTTGACCTGACGACAATCCGCATCTGCCTGGGAAGCTTGTCGATATTGGTTGTGTCATCAACCTAATGTTTGCCGTACTACTTCTAAACCTGCCAATACAAATCACCGATAGAACTCGGAGGCGCTCTCCTCGGTATCTCCCCACCGTTGACGGTCGGCTCGCATGGGTATCGACTCAACACGCGGGTCTGTATCCAGGATCAGCACCTCCCGAGTCTCAGCGGTGTATTGTGGCCACTCCGGCAAACCGGCGCCGTTGGGGTTACCGGACCTTGCAAACTGGATGATCGTGTTAGACCAGTTGAGCGCGAGCTTGCGCACTTCCGGATCATCCTTATGGTAGAAGAAGGCCGTCGCAGGAGCATCGCTGGCAAATGCGTTGAAGGTGAAAGCGATTTCCGCACCATGTACAGCGCCTGCCTTCCGATTTACGCCGCGCTGGACAGGCATATCAAAACGATACAACCAACCACCTGCGCCGGCTGCGCTGGCGCGCACGGCAGAATGCGTGGTACCCCGAATTAGCAGCTCGTCCCAGATCCGGGCAAAGTGTCGTGGACCGCTGTCTCCTGGATACGCCTCTTTAAGTTCCTTGAGGTAATGCGCGCTGTCCATGCCAGGGACCACACCCTGTCCCACTATCCCCCCAATCCGTGAGTGAAAAAACGACGGGATAATCATCGCGAAGAACTCGCCTTCATCGCGGTTGTAGCCTGCGATAATTGGCACACCGTTCTCTTTGCGATCCAGAATAGCTTCACTACTGGCACGAGTAATGACAGTGCCATCCACAGATGCTCCGGTATTGAGCGACAACGTTCCCCGCAGTGCCACCAGCTCCTGGGGTGACATAGCACGCAGCGTCTTCGCGAGTTCGTCAATTGAGACACCCAGGTAATCCGCCAGTTGCTGCGTATGATCTGTCGGAGTGGTTTCAATCATGCCACCACTATGGACGATAGCTTGTTGATAAAGACCGTCGGCGTCTGGCGTTGCGATGAGTGACAGCACACTACCGCCACCGGCCGATTCACCAAACAGCGTTATGTTGCCAGGATCGCCGCCGTAGTCTGAAATATTGTTGCGAACCCACTGGAGTGCAGCCAGTTGATCGCGAATACCATTAGACGCCGATCCCGCAAACTCATCCCCGAGCGCCGACAGATCGAGAAAGCCCAAAGTACCCAGTCGATAGTTGATGGCGACCACTACGACGTCGCCCTGCTCGGCGAGCACCGAGCCATCGAATTCGTTGGCAGAGCCTTCGTAGTAACTGCCACCATGAATCCATAACAGCACCGGTCGCGTGGCATCGTCCGCAGATGGCGTGAAGATGTTCAGAAACAGACTGTCCTCGGACATCCTCGCCGGGTCACGAGCTCCCAATATTCCCCCGCCATCCTGCCACGCAATTTTCGGGAAGGATGTTGCATCGTAGGCAATTTCCCAAGGGACCTTGGCAACAGGAGCCAGGAATCGTCCGTCTCCTACCGGAGGTTCGGCGTAAGGTACCCCCAAGTAGGCTTGCACGCGACCGTTTCCTATACCAACAATTGGACCAAGGCGCGATTTGATCATGGGTCGCTCCTGCCACTCCAGTATGTAGGCCATGCCGTCAGTAATATCGAACCGCAGGGGGTTCCTGAGAAAAATCCACCAGTAGCTGATGCTGATCAGAATGGCCAATGTAGCGGCAACTATCACGCAGACTAACAGGATCTTGGTGAGCATGTTCTTCCCTCAGGAGTCAGACCCAGGTGCCAGGTCGAACCATCGCAAATGATCTTTCCTTGGCAGTTGTCAGCTGCGCACATGACTATTTCACCGTTGACCTGAGAAAACCGGGTCTGCCCCTGGCCCCGAATCCGATCATTGCTGTGTGTCACCGAAATGCATGACCAGCCCCACGATGTTTGAATTCGTAGATTCCTGGACACTGGCATCAAATTCCGACCGCACCATGCCATCAAGAAAAAAATCAATCTCACCAATGCCGGGATCGACGATTACAACTTCGCCATCACGATGGATTTAATTTCTTATAAACCCCGGCAGCGTCCTTACATGATCGGGTTTATAGAGAATGTCGCTGGCCACGATGAGACCGAATGACCCAAAGTCAGTGTGATGGTCACCCCGGAAGTTGCGACAAAGGGAACCGGTTCGATCCGGTTGAGGCGAAAATTCCGTGCAAGAAGCTCGCCGACAATGGGATGAATTTCAATCGCAGTGATATCAGCACCATGCAACTTCAGCTGAAGACTCACCAACCCAAGGCCAAGCAGAACTCAAGTATCCCTTGTCCCGTGATGCCACGATCGAATAGCAGATTCGCAAGAGCAATCGATGAAGGCCACACTATCCCAAATAGAGGAACCGCCCTATCACTGATACCTCCGTTCGAGGTATCGAACGAATCGTTACTGACGTTTCATGAAATTGCGTTTCATTCTTATGCGCGCCAGTCCTAATTGCTTGGCTTGCTTGGACATGCCTTGAGCATTTGACTGGGCAGATTACCAGCGCCATCGAGGCCTATAGAGGATGCCATCGATGAAAGGCGTTCGCTTTTGGGGCACATACTAGTCAGGGGTAAAGACGCAGAGTTGACCATAGCTGTGCGACTGTGATGATCTGGCGAAATATATGGAAGAAACAACGATGCATACACCCACCAGAATGCCATCTGCAGCCCCGGAATCGCTAGACGTATCCGCCAAGGGCCTCTCGGGTATTGACCAGCTCATGCATCAGCATGTTGATGACGGCGACATCCAGGGTGGCGTCACGATTGTCGCCCGTCATGGCCACGTTGTGCACTTCTCAACCCATGGCGAAATGGACACCGAGACTAACCGCGCCATGGAATCCGATGCCATCTTTATCATGGCATCATCAGCGAAACCTGTGATCGCCGTTGGCATGCTGATGTTGGTTGACCAAGGCCTTATCAGCCTGAGTGACCCTGTCTCAAGGTTTATACCTGAGTTCGCTGACATGACGGTGGCCGTAAGCGAGTCTGCCGGTACTCATAAAGATCCGGACGGCAAACCGGAATATCACCAGGTACCTGTGGACTCGCCACTCACCATCCACCACTTGCTGACTCACACCTCAGGTCTTTCCTTCCTGGGACCGGTGGGAGAAGTGTGGACCGACGACGACGACACATTGACGACCTTTGCCAGCAAGATCGCCGCAACACCTCTCAACTTCCAACCAGGTACCAAATGGTCATATGGCAATTCTGGCATCCATGGATTGACGTCCCGTCTCATTGAGATTGTCTCGGCAAAACCCTTCGACGTCTTCATGCATGAGCGACTGTTTGAGCCACTTGCCATGAACAACTCCTACTTCGATGTGCCGTCCGAAAAGCACGATAAACGGGTACAGTTAAAAGGGTTCGATTTCTCAATGAAAAAGAAGGGATGGGGGCTCAGCAGCAGTGCTGAAGATTTCCTGCATTTCAACCAGATGCTATTGAACGGCGGTAGACTCTTTGGTCAGCGGATTCTGCACCCGGCTACTGTGGACAAGATGCGCAGCAACCAGGTCGGTGACCTGTTTGCAAGGGCAGGTACTGGCGCAAAAGCGCAGTCCGGTATGGGCTTTGGTTATGCAGTCGCCATTACGATGGATCCTATCGCTGCAGGAAATCATCGCGGAGAAGGATCATTCGGTTGGGGCGGTGCCGGCGGTACTATGTCCTGGGTGGATCCTGAGCACGAACTGGTTGCTGTCCGCATGATGCAGCAGGAAAAGGGTGGAGATTTCGCTGAGGCGGTGGCTCGATCACTCATTGCCTAACACGATGAATCTTATTGAACACAAAGTGCATTGTCCTTATTGCGCAGAGTCTATCGTTGTATTGATAGACAACACGATCGAGTCTCAGCAATACATAGAGGATTGTCAGGTCTGTTGCCGACCCATCCTGTTTGATGTGTCTACATCATTTGATGGCGAGATCGATGTGACGGTACGCCATGAGAACGAATGAGAACCGTCGCTCCCGTTCTCACCTCAGCAACGTCGCGAGATGCCATCCCAGTAAAAAGGTCCGGTTGCGTTGCAGCTACCCAACGAACGCACCATCGCCACTAGCGCGACTGAGATCATGTCTCCATTGCATTCTGGAGCTCACGATAGCCAATCAGGTGGATGCCCGCATCGGCAATGTAGTTCCTGAGGCCAGGGCCTTGCCATGCCAGGTAATCCGCGTTTCGTGATGCATGAGTACCAGTAATCGCACCTAGCTCGTCGCCATCAACTGCCGGATGGAAGAGCAGGTGTGTCAGACCAGGTTTGATCGCACCAATCAAGTCCCGGTAAAACTGCGACTTGTCTGTCATCGGTACCAGCGTATCGATGAGAATTTCATCAAGAGTCGGGACCTCGGCACGGTCAACCTCTTCGAGAGCGGCCAGCATCGTGTCCGTATCGTCAACCTGACGCATCTGTTCCAGACGTTCCTTCGCGAGGTATGGCAGAAATGCTGGTATAGCATATTCACGTGCCAGCGAGAGGTATGATCTGATGAAACGCGGATGCACCACCGTACCCATATGTGCATCGATATGAGTAATGGGAAGTCCCGAGGCGAGCGCTGTGTCGATTTGCGCCCGCATTTCAGCCTCCGCGATACTTTCAGGGATATGTTTCACGGCATCACGCACGGAATGCCATAGGTAACCCTCAGCATCCATGAGACCCGAGGACGCATCCCGCGTGCTCATTGGCGGCCAACGATAGTGGCCGTATTCAGAAGTAACCGTCAGATGTACGCCGATGTCAAGCGGTCCGTGTTCTTCACACATTGCCACCGCCTCTCTGAACCACGGTGCATTCACAATGATAGAGGCACAACTTGCCGAACCCTGAAGGCATGCCAGGCTCGCCACATTGGCGGCATGGCAGAAGCCCATGTCATCCACATGGGTAATGAGTACTCGATCGTCCTCCGTATAGCCCATCTTCTTAAGAAAGGGATTCATCGGGAAAGCTCCAGCCCGCCAAGCAGAAACATCGTCACACAGACCGGGGGTTGATGATACTTCCTAGGTTGATCCAACAGTGAGCATCCACAAAAGGGCGATGATGGTGGTTAGTCAAGCCCTTTCGTCCTGTAGAATTGCGGCGACCCTAGTGTTGGATGTCACTGTTGGAGAAGCCGATGCCCCGGATGACAGAGGAAGAGCAGAAAGACGTTGAGCGTGCGAAAGAGAACATTCCCAGGATTCCGATACCGCGACTTGAGGGCTCGATAGACCATCACAAAGACTTTCCTTCACAGCTGATACGTCCGCGCCCTGTCGATGTCTGGCTGCCGGGGAACTACAACCCTGAATCCGGCGACCACTATCCGGTGATCTACATGCATGATGGCCAGATGATGTTTCACCACGCAGATTCCTCACTCGCCGGTATGGATGTGTTCTGGGATGTCGATAAGGTAATGGCACCGCTCATCTCAAACGACGAGATCAGGCCTGCCATCGTTGTAGCTGTGTGGATGTCAGATTGGGCACCCGGCGCGCGAGGCGCCGAATACATGCCGCAGAAGGCTTTGAACGAGGAAACCTGGGAAAGAATGCAAAATGACAATCCGAAGTGGTCTGCAGAAGCCGGTGGCGACAGGTTGTCATCTGATAACTACCTGAAGTTCCTGGTCAACGAACTCAAACCATTTGTGGATGCAACCTACCGAACGCTTGCGGGCACCGCTGACACCTTTATCATGGGCTCGAGCATGGGCGGGCTGATTTCTGCCTACGCCGTGGCCGAGTATCCTGACATATTCGGCGGCGCGGCGTGCCTGTCGACGGACTGGACCATCGGAGAAGGGACGGTTGCACGTTGGCTCAAAGAATATTGGCCAGCACCCGGTGCGAACCGTATCTATTTTGACTACGGGACAGAGACTTTCGACGCCTACTATGAGCCGTATCAACAGCAAATGGACGAAGCGATGCGGGAACACGGCTACACTGAAGATGTCGATTGGGTAACGCGCCGGTTCGAAGGTGCAGACCATTCGGCAAAATCCTGGAATGCACGACTTCATGTACCTTTAAAATTCCTACTAAGCGCCTACTAAAGTCCAATCGCTGACCTACCTATCCCAATGATCGACTTGCCTTCCATTCCTAAACCTGTCCGCGCTTAAAACCACTCATTCGGTGACATTGAGACGGACTGGCTCACATCCCTTCCCAAATAGATCACGTCGCTACAGATCGAGCGGCAATGTCTAATAGAACCTACCGCGCCCGCATAAGGAACAGAAGCCGTGTTGCTCCGTTGTCCAAAAAGCGATGCGAACAGGCCGTTTTGAAGCTGGAATCGCCTGGATCCAGCGACATCCTCAAAGAGAGCAAAGTACTATTGCTCGCGACAAGACCGGGATATGCCAAGATCTATGCGGTCGACGAGGCCACAAAAACGATGATGATGGAGCGCCTGAGCGCACCGCTGGCAAGCTTCAGTTTTTCAAGCACGGAAGAGATCGGCATCATCGGTGGCACTTTGCGCGTTGATGCCGTGTCAATGAGACAAAACCCTGGCCTAACAACGGGTACGGAGAAGGCACAACGGCTATCTGATTTCATCGAAGAAATGACAACCACATCCCCGAAAGGCAGTAATGGCGACACGATTGCACAGGCACGCGACTACATCGTCCAACACGTTGCTGCCTAAGATTATTAACGCTGGACCCTGGTTCATGGCAATGCCCACGCACTGAACACACTAACAATATTCGAGGGGTGCGCGAGTTAGTTGCCCGGGCGAAAGTTCATCGATCCCGATTGCCTGCTTACGAAGCCGGCATATAAACTCGCGGCTCCAATAGGCGAATACATTACCGAACTGGTCGAAGGCGATGCAGCGCAGTTGGGACTGAGACGCTGCCAGCGACTAGCTGCGCGCACCAAGCTGGATGCAGATGCTATCTGGCAATAGAGCTATATCGAGCGCAGCAGCATGTACTTTACCTGCCTCCCTCATTTGCTATGGCAAAAAATCGGGGATGAGATTATGACTATCGTTAATGCCTAGCAAGCACTCGAATCGGGTTAGGCAAGGTTAAAAGGCAAACGTCAGACCGGATCTTTTGTGCTGGCAAATGCCACCAGGGCTGCTTCCCGGGACTCACGTAGTTCAACAATAGGATGCGGATAGTCAATACCGAGCCGAATTCCAGCTTCAGACAGTTCGGTGTCTGTCGCCTCCCAGGGGCAATGCAGTCTACGATCCGATAAAGCTCCGATTTCTGGCACATATTGCCGGGTGTAGCGCCCCTCCGGATCAAACTTCTGACCCTGGGTCACGGGATTGAACACACGAAAGTATGGCGCAGCGTCCGCCCCGCACCCAGCGATCCATTGCCACCCAGCACTATTGTTGGCGAGATCAAAATCAACAAGACAATCTCGGAACCACCGCTCACCTTCATGCCAATGAGTGAGCAGGTTTTTGACCAAAAATGACCCCACAATCATGCGGACCCGATTATGCATGTAGCCGGTCTGCCACAGCTCTCTCATTCCTGCGTCGACGATAGGATACCCAGTCTGTCCTCGTTGCCAACGCTTCAGTTTCTCGGAGTCTCGCTGCCACGGAAAACGATCAAATCTAGGTTGCAGATTCAGAGTCTGCATGTCCGGATTCGCATACAGCAGATGATAGGAAAATTCTCGCCAGCCCAGTTCAGAGAGGAAGTGGTCGAGGTTCGCGTCATCGTACAAAGCTGAACTCGCATACCACACCTGATTGGGCGACAACTCGCCAAAGTGAAGGTGAGGCGACAGCCGGGACACGTTACCCTTCGCCGGGTAGTTTCGGCCTTCCTTGTAGTCATCAATTCCCTCATGCAAGAACTGGGACAACCGATCACCGGCGCCCTGCTCTCCCGGTAACCATGGCCGCATCATCTGAGTTGCCCACGGATGCTGCGGTAAAAGACTCGATCTTGTTGCCTCGTTACCTGCAACCAATCTCCCTTCGATATCGGGAGGAGGAATCGGTGCCCTCGGCGCTGGTGCAGCGAGGCATCCCCGGCGGTAGAACGGCGTAAAAACCCGGTACGGTGTGCCGTCGGATTTTGTGATCTCCCAGGGCTCCCAGAGCAGTGAGCCGTTGAAGCTCTGGGTTTCACACCCCGTCTCACGCAAGTAGCGCTTCAAATTCGTGTCGCGCCGGATCTGCCACGGCTCGTAACACCGATTCCAGAACACACCGGTCACACCATGACTCTCGATCAAATCGCCCAGGATCGTCATGGCGTCACCCTCATAGCACTGTAACGCACCACCCAGTGAGGCATCCAAGGATTCAAGACTGTGGTGCAACCAGACCATGGAGGCAGCGCCTGGTGCGGCGCTACCGGCACTCTCGTGATCGAGGATAAAGACAGGCAAAACCGGTCCGTGTGCAACAGCTGCGCAGAGCGCAGGATTGTCGTTAAGACGCAGATCCTGACGAAACCAGCAGATCGCTAGTGGCGACACCGTCAATCAGTCCGCCTCAACGATATCGACATGACGTGACAAAAACTATTCAACGCGCTCCAGAGGCGGCATGTTCAGTGCTTCCCGGTAGTTGCGATGGAAATGGTGCAGCGCCGGTTCATTACGCCCGAAAACGATCTCTTTCAACATGCCAGATTCGGCAGCGCGCTGCTGCATTTCTCCCATAGCATAGTCTTCCTGCTCAACCGTGCTGGAAAAAACTTCCATGGAGGTTTCCACGCCTCCGGTTTTCCCCTGACGTCCTTCATGATCATAGACATCATCAACTTCGACACCGGCGTCTTTCTCGGCATCGGCCGCCTGAATCATATCCTCGGTGTAATAAAAGCTGATACGAGTGATGGATCGTCCCGGTTTTTTCTCATCAGGGTAAATACGAATCAACGTCGCGGTATGCGGATCCACCAGGTACTGAATGTTAGGGAACAGGTGGTAAAGCACAAAGGTGCCATAGTGAATGCGCCAGTCCTCTTCAGGAAGTTCGTGCAAACCCTGAATACCAAGGTTGGCAGTCACAAATCGATGATGCCGGCCAAATTCTTCCAGATGAAGGTTATTGCCATGGAAAAGACGCCCCAGAGTGTCTTTGTGCAGCTTGCCAAAGTGATAGGTTTCACCAAAGGTATCGTTGGCAAACTTCCAGTTGAGGTTCATCTCGATGGTTTTTTCACCAACAAATTGGTAATGCGACACATCCTGCATCGATAGTTCTGCGGCTAGTTTGTCTCCCATCAAAGCGTCGATGTCCAACTCGCCGTCAACATTCGGGTGCACCCACAACATGCCATTCCATTCCACTGTCGGTAGCTCAATCAAGCCGTGACAGGATTTATCGATGGCACCAAAGTGGTCTTCATCAGGAATATTCAGCAAGTTTCCGGTATTCGCATAACTCCATGAATGGAACGGGCACATGAAAACGTTCTTTTTCCCTCGCGGCTCATTAGCCACCTTGACCGAGCGGTGTCGGCAAGCGTTCAGGAATGCGTGAAACTGACCCGACTTGTCACGGGTTGCAAGGATCGGGATGCCAAAATCGTCCATCGTGAGGTAACTGCCAGGCTCGGGTAGGTCGCCAGACAGACCGATGAGTTGAGGATGATTTCTGAAAAACGCGTCGAGCTCTTTGGCGGCCATATCCGGACAGAAGTAATCAGTCGTGGGCATCCTGAACTGGACACCAGCATCAATGTTTCGGCCTTCTTCTACCTGCCCAAGGAGTTCCTTAAGAATCTCGACCTGCAGCGCGTGTTCCATCTTGAGCTCTTTCATCAATAGGCTCTACATTTTATCCGCGATATGGGTGGGGTCAACCGGTAGGAAACCCGTTTCCACAGGCACATACGTTGCACCTGACCTAGCCACAGGTGTCTAATTCCGACAACTAGCAAGGAGAGGACACATGAGCGTTTTCGGCAAAGATGAGGCGGCGATCGGAAAGTTTGCCGCAAGTGTCCCGGTCCCAGAATTTGAAACAACCAGCTTCAATACACCTAACGCACTCAGCGAAGCACGCATCGCGATCGTCACAACCGCCGCACTTCATCAGGAAGGTCGAGCCGGATTCGAGCTCGGGGACGATGACTACCATTTTGAAACGCTGCCCAGGGATGCGAGAGACCTGGCACTTGGCCACCACAGCGTCAACTTCGACCGCGGTGGTTTCGCCGCCGACATCAACGTGGTCTACCCGATTGACCGCCTCGAGGAGCTCGCCAAACAAGGCGTCATCGGCGGCGTGGCGGACAACCACTACGCGTTTGCCGGTAATCAGTCGGATACCGTGTCAGAAATCCGGCTGGATTCAGGACCGCAGTGCGCCAGCAATATGCTCGCTGAGGGCGTCGATGTAGTGCTGCTGACCGGTACCTGACCGATGTGTCCACGTACCGTGTGTACGCTGGCCCATGTCTTCGAAAGTGCTGGTCTGGCAACGGTCGTTCTCACCCCCATGAGGGAAGTTGCAGAACGCATGAAGGTACCGAGAGCGCTGCACACCCGATTCCCGGTGGGCCTCTCGCTGGGGAAACCCAGGGACCATGACTTCCAACACGAGGTTCTGAGCGCCGCGTTCGATCTGCTCAAAGAACCGGAAGGTCCCGTGATCACAGAATTCCCAGTTCACATCGGCCCGACCGACGGTGAGCCGTTGGTGTGTCCGTTACCGCCGCGATTGAACAGAGAGTTGCACCCAGCTGTTGACGAGGCGCAGGCGCTCAAGGCTGCCTATGACCGGGCATATCAGAAGAACCAGCGAACATCGATCGGCATGCAGATCAACGCTGCAGAAGTACCCGAAGCACTCGCGAAATTTGTCAGAATCGTCGATGGCGAAGCCTGGGATACGGTAGGAATTCCCGACGGCAGGATGTATAGCACCGTGCACGACATACGGTGCTATTACGAGGAGTTGGCCTGCGAGCTGGCAGAGGGTCCCATAGGTCCATGGGCGACCGAAGCGTGGTTCTACGATCAAACCGGGGCAGGAAAGCTCATCCTCGAAGCACGTCGGGTGATGCGTGACAATGGCGTCGACCAGTCGACCTGGTTCGGATTGGCGCCAGCCGGTCGGGAGTAGCCTGCTCACTCACCGCTAAAAGAGGGTTCTGGGTGAATTAAGTTGATCGCTGGTTGCGATCAATCGTTCGACACTGGTAGGTTCGCGTCCCGTATCGCCCGACTTGTACGTCACAAGCCACAGTCCGCTAACCTAACAAATGGAGTAATCCTAATGCAGGACTTTCAAGGCAAGACTGCCTTTATCACTGGTGGTAGTACCGGTATCGGATTTGGTATGGCAACGGTCTTCGCGCGGGCGGGTATGAACGTTGCCATCACGGATATTCGTGACGAAGAACTATCGAGAGCAGAAGGTGAACTCAAGGCTATTACCGACAATGTGCTGACGCTGAACGTCAACTCCGCCGAAACCTCAGCCGTCGAAGAGGCTGCAGCTGACGTTGCCACCCGGTTCGGCCCGCTACACGTCCTCTGCAACAACGCTGGTATACCTGGTGGCGCCAAAGTACTGGAAACACCCAATGAACGTTGGCGTAACGTTCATGATGTCAATTTCTGGGGCCCATTGAACGGCATCAAGACCTTTCTGCCGGCGATGCTTGAGCACGGCGAGGACGCACACATTGTCAATACGTCTTCATTCTCCGGTGTCCATGGCCACGGGAACCAGTCCTGTTACGGGACCAGCAAGTTTGCGGTTGTCGGTCTCTCTGAGTTTTTGCGCAATGATCTCGCTGGGACAAACGTTGGCGTCTCAGTTCTGTGTCCTCACGTGGTTGATACTCCCATTATCGCCGGCCTGAAGTCACGGGTGAATGATGATCTCAGGAAAATCATTGACGATATGGCAGTGAACCCCGAGACCGTCGGCGAACAGGTGATGGACGCCATGCGGTCGGGCGAGTTCTACATTTTCTGTGACGGTACTCATACCCGGGAGATGCTGGAGGCACGCTGCGCCAATCTACTCGGCGCCATGGACCGGCAGTTTCCGAAAGATTAGTCTCAGGGGCGGGAGCCTCGCCAAGATCAGGAGAATCCAATGAGTGAAGCAGCAACGATCGCAGACGGTTGGTCACGACTGAACGACATGCCGGTCGGCAAATGGGAACCGGCCACTACCGTCATCGGTGGTCAGTTATACGTCTTTGGTGGCTATGAAGACAACATCGCTTCGAGTAAACGCGCTGATATCTATGATCCCGCGACCGATACCTGGACTGAGATGCAGCGCCTGCCCAGCGCCATCTCACACGTGAATCTTGTGCTTGATGAGGGTGGCATCTGGTTCGCTGGCGGCATGAAAGACAAGCGTCAACCCGCTAAGGATTTCATCATTGATGAGGTCTGGCGTTACTCCATGGAACAGGATCGCTACATCGCCGCTCCATTGTTGCCAGGTCGTCGCGCTGGTGGCGGACTGGCAAAAATCGGTGATCATCTGCATTACATCAGTGGTTTGATGGAAGATCGGGACAGTGACGCGAGTGAGCATTGGGTGCTCGACCTCAAGACCTGGGAGCACGAAGGCGCCCCCGACAGAGGCTGGAGTGAAGCTGCACCGTTTCCATTGCCAAGGAACCAGTTCTCAACCGCAGTATTGAATGACGAAATCTACTGTATCGGCGGGCAATTCAACCACGACAGTCAACAACTAGATCAGCCCGATGTCGATATCTACGATCCTGTCAGCGACAGTTGGCGAAAAGGTCCGCCACTGCATTATGGGCATTCGCATTCGGAAGGAGCCACTTTTACCTATGGCGACAATATCTTCATGGTAGGTGGTCACAGCACACCGGAAGGAGGCAAGAAAGGTTTCAGCGGCGACGTACTAACGTTGCCAGCGGGCGGTGATTGGCAGCTGGTCTGTCAGCTGCCGAAACCGACTTCTTCGCCTGCTGCCAGCATCATTGATGACAAACTCTATTTCGCTGGAGGCTGGAACGGCGGTATGGATGAGAACAACGTCTGGCTGATGTCACCGGAGGTTTGGGTCAGAGAAGGGATCACCGCGGAGCTGGTAGCCTGAAATACAAACTCACTGCGTAAACCACAATGACCAACCGATAAATCCCGCGAGAACAGATCCATGAACCAAGCCGTTCCCTTCCATCCAAGTCGTATTTTTGCACATCCGGACATGACCCTGCCCCGCGTCATGGTGTCACCAGCACGTTACATCCAGGGACCTGGCGTGCTTAAGAAGACTGGAAGTTATGTCGCGCTAATGGATTCAACGTGTTTCGGCATCCTGGCGTCCGAACGCAGCCAGCAGGCCGAAACAGCACAAGTCGTCGAAAGTCTGGAAGCATCTGGCTATACCGCCGTTGCTACAACGTTCAGAGGTGAATGTTCACTTGAGGAAATTGAACACCAGGTGAAAATCCTTTCGAACCAGGCAGTCGATGCACTTATCGCCGTTGGCGGTGGCAAATGCGTAGATGCCGGTAAGTGCATCGCAGAACGGCTCAATGTCCCCATAGTTGTCATTCCTTCACTCGCGTCTAACGATGCACCAACGTCCGCGGTCGCAGTGCTCTATTCCACTGAAGGCGTATTTACCGGCGCCGAGTTTTTCCCCCAGAACCCTGCCCTCGTGATAGTCGATACGGAGATCATCGCGCAGTCGTCACCTCGCTATCTCGCCGCGGGTATCGGCGATGCCATGGCCACATGGTACGAAGCGCGTGTTTGTATCAATAATCCGAACGGACGCTCAACCGTGGGAGCCCGACCGACACTGGCAGCAACAGCCATTTCCGAGATTTGTGCGCGGACGCTCATGTCAGAAGGTGTTGAGGCGCTGCGAGCGGTTCGGGACGGTAAAATCACACCCGCCCTTGAGAATGTCGTCGAAGCGAACACCCTGCTGAGCGGCATTGGTTTCGAGAGTGGAGGTCTCGCCGTCGCACACGCTGTCGCAAACAACCTGACCATGGTGCCGCGTGTCCATGACCAATACCTGCACGGCGAGATGGTCGCATTGGGCACCATGATTCAATTGGTGATGGAAGATGGGAAAGAGGCCGAGAAAGTTGCGCGTTTCTTTGCACAGGTTGGTTTACCGATGTGCCTGGCACAGGTATCGATGTCCGTCGAAGATCCTGAGATCGATGCTCTACTGGATCAAGTACTAGGCAATCCATCAGTGCGCAATATGCCTTTCGATGTGACCCGGGGAGGATTGGTCAAAGCACTCACTGATATGGATCAACTCGGCACGTCGGTCATCGAAGAGCTGGGGGACGGTCCCTACAAGGCGCTACACCAGTAATACGATTACCAGCAACTTATCAATCAACAGGAAGAGGATTTCATGAAAATCACCGACGTCACAGTGACACTATGGGAGTGGAAGGACATCCCGCCGATTCAATACACACGTGCTACGACGGCAACGGGAACTCGTACAGTTCAAATGGGATTACTAAAAATTCATACAGACGAGGGTATTGAGGGGATCTCTTTTCTCGGCTCGTCATTCGGGTCAGCTGCTCAGGATGGACCTTTTGTCGTGAAGTCCGTGAAGCCAACACTGGTTGGTCAAGACCCGTTCGAGCGCGAACGTATCTGGCAATCGAACATGCAACGATTGCGCTACAAGCTGAACATCGTTTGCGCCGTCGACGTCGCTTTGTGGGACCTCGCCGGGAAAGCAGCGAATCTGCCGGTCCACAAGCTCCTCGGTTCATTTCGTGACAAGGTACCAGCCTACGCAAGTTCCGCTGTACTGCCGACGCCGGAGGACTATGCTGAAGAAGCTGTGAAGTATAGGGACAACGGCTGGGCGGCTTACAAAATCCACCCGCCCGGGATCGCTGAGGAAGACATCAAGATCTGTGAGGCCGTACGAAAGGCAGTCGGTGACGACTACCGCATCATGCTCGACTCAACGTGGGCCTATGACTATCCGGATGCAGTACGTGTCGGATACGCGGTACAGGAAATGGGATTCTACTGGTACGAGGATCCGCTCGCAGACGACGATATCTACGCCTACAAGAAATTGAAGAACGCCCTGCATATTCCGATCATGGCCACGGAACTGCCTGTGGCCGGACCCAGGTCCTATGCACCCTGGGTGATGGAACAGGCTACCGACTATCTGCGCGGCGACGTCTGGTTGAAGGGTGGTATCACCTCCTGCATGAAGACCGCACACGTGGCGGAGACATTCCAGATGAACTATGAGGTTCACCACGGCAGTAATTCAGTCAATAACATCGCCAATTTGCATATGATCATGGCGATGAAGAACTGTCAGTTCCTCGAAGTCCTACTGCCGGATGATTTGCAGAAGCATGCGGTGCTAAATGAAATCGAGCTCGACGAGGACGGTTGCGCCCATGCGTATAATGACCCCGGTCTCGGTGTGCAACTGGACTACGATCTGATCGAGCGCAACAAGGTGGCTGATCTGTCATAGACAGCGGTGTCATCCTGAGGGAGCACATGCGAACATGAGATCTCCCGCCGTCAGTTGGCCACGGTCAAGACACAGTGCTTCCCATTGCTGGAGATCCTTTCCTCGCTTCGCTCGCCAGGAAAACAATACCGCGTAATCCTGAGGTCACGAACGCGGCCGAAAAGACCTCCGGCTTTCAATCTACTGCAGTCCAGTTACTTCGCTATGCCATCCAAAGCTTGCGATGAGTCGCGTCTGGATCCTTCGCAACCTGACTGACCTGATCCAACAACATCACTGAACGATCGTCCGTGTCATACACTGGCCAGCGCGGTAGACCCGCGCCGTTTGGATCACCTGTGTGCGCAAAGTGGGTCAGCGTCGCCGACCAGGCTTCCGCGAGGTCACGCACGCCGGGCGCATTGGCATCGTGCATCGTCATCACGCAGCAATCGTCATCGGCAAATGTGTTGAACGTGAACGCCATCTCACAAGCATGGGGGGTCTGCATCAACTTGCCTCTGAATGGTATGGTCGTATCGAGGTCAAAACGGTACATCCAGCAACCAGCTCGACCTGCCAGCTCCGCGACCTCAACCGCGGTTTTCCTGAAGTGGTCACTCGAGATGATCTCCATCCACGTTTTTGAATTACTGTCTGGATATGATGCTTTGATCCCCAACACGTAGTTCGACGCATCCCGGTCTCCAATCACACCACGTGCGGAACCAGCCAGCGACTTTTCATAACGTGCCATATCCTCGTCCGGTGAATCCGGCGGGGTAAACAATGTCCCCTCCGTCCGATTGGTTCCAATGATCATCGGAACGCCACGCAGGTTGGGATCGGCAAACGCGTCCATAAATGATCGAGTGATCACCTCACCATCAACCTCATAGCCAGCCGGTAGAACCGCATCCTGTAACGAAAACGCAGGAAGACGCCGCAGCGTTAACAATAGATCAGCATGTTTAACGCCCAGCTTCTCAGCCATCAGCCCCGTCTTGTCTCCCGGTCGTGCCTCCGCACCTGCCGGACTGTTAGCAATAGCCTTGTGGTATAGACCCATTGCAGAAGGCGTACCCATTAGCGCAAGAATCGCCTTACCACCGGCAGACTCACCGAACACGGTCACGTTGTCAGGATTGCCCCCATAGTCCGCAATGTTGTCTCTCACCCATTTAAGGGCGAGCACGATGTCACGAATGCCATTGGATGCGGACCCCTTGAACATGTCCCCCAACGGTTCGAGATTCAGGAAACCAAACGCACCGAGGCGGTAGTTGACGGTAACCACGACTACGTTACCCTCACGCGCAAGGACGCGACCATCGTATTCATTAGCGCCCCCCCCAGTGAAACCACCACCGTGAACCCATACCATCACGGGTCGGCCCGCACCATCGGCAGCCGGTGTGTGGACATTAAGAAAAAGACAATCCTCACTGCGTTCACCCGGTGTGGCTTGATCCATTGTGCCGAGTTTCTT
This sequence comes from uncultured Gammaproteobacteria bacterium, assembly GCA_913049815.1. Lineage (GTDB taxonomy): Bacteria > Pseudomonadota > Gammaproteobacteria > Pseudomonadales > Azotimanducaceae > UBA7451. The sequence continues at coordinate 13,573 of CAJWYI010000009.1, read as the reverse complement.
GGACTGCATCGCTCGATTGGGCCACCGTGTGCCGTCATGAACGCCCGACCAAGGCGTTGCAGCAAGCGGTGGCATGAACCGCAGGTCATCCACCGGCGGCTCACCAAAACGAATGCCCAGGTATGCGGTGCCCCCGTCCACTGGAAGTCCTTCGATCTGCCCCTGTCTTGTTTTGGTCAAAACGTCGCCGCGTCCTTCAGACTCTGAGAAAATAGACAATAGATGGATGCCTTCCGGGCCACAACCTTTACAGGCACAATGTTCGCGTCGCGATGTACCCACACCATGGAGACCAGCATGAGGATTGGTGTTTCACTACCCGTTCGAGAAATGCCTAATGACCTAGGCGCCATCAAAGCCTTCGCCCAGGCAGCCGAGGATCTCGGTCTAACACACCTGCGTGTACCAGAACAGATCATTCGTCCGGGCGGCCACCTACATGAGGCCTTTATGATTCTGGCCTACATTGCCGCGGTGACAGAAAAGATAGAACTCGTTCCTTCAGTCATAATGTTGCCGTTGAGACAGAGTGCGCTAGTCGCTAAACAGGCCGCTGAACTCGATATTATGACCGGAGGAAGAACGCGCCTCGGTGTCGGCGTTGGTGGCAGCAAAGAAGAGTATGAGGCGATGGGGGTGGACTTCCACACTCGTGGCCGACGTTGCAGTGAACAGATGGAACTGCTGAAGAGGCTTTGGGCCAATGAGTCCGTCACCTTCGATGGGGAGTTTGATCAGATTTCCGGTGTGGGTATCAACCCATTGCCAATTCAACGCCCCATACCCATGTGGATCGGCTCGGATTCCATGCCACCAGAACCGATCATCAGACGGATCGCACAACACGCGCACGGCTGGTTTGTCATGTCCTCCCCCGAGGAATACCCAGAGGTTGTCAGGCGCATTGTCTCAGCTTGCGAGAAGATCGGTCGCGATCCCAATGAAATTGGTACGGAGGCGGGCGTCGCCGTCGTCGGCGCTCGGGAAGCCGAGTGGCGCGATCGCGTTCAAAATTGGCACGACAACGGTCTAACCCATCTTTGCCTACGCACACTGGGCGGCGGACTTGCGGTAGATCAGCACATCGAAAAGCTACAAAGTGCGGTCGCGGACCTGCCTGTCGAGAACGAGGCCATCGACTGACACGCGTATTCTGGTTCGATGGCACTCTTGTACTATTAGCAGATACCAACGTGACGAGAAAGTTCGACAAACCAGGGTGTGAAACGCGAAGGTGTTGACCTCAGCTGTTTGCAGAGATCGGTGATATCAACATATCGCCAGTCTGCGACTTCGACGGGGTCGAGGTTTACCTCGCCGTTGACTTCGCCCCGATAACATTGTGTAAATTCAAAGTTCTTGAGGTTCTGTTCAGGCAAGACCAGTTGGTAAGTTGTTGGTGAGCCCAGCGGCGAAAGCTTGTCGCATCGCAGACTCAGTTCCTCCTGGATACCTCGATGAGCCGCATCCAAGTAGCTCTCACCTGACTGTAGGTGTTCGGCAACGCTCAGGTCCCACTTCAAAGGACAAACATCCTTGGCCAGCGCCCGTTGCTGAATCAGCAGATCCCCTTCTGAATTGAACAGAAATACATTCACCGCACGATGCCATGCGCCAGAACGATGCACCTGGTCGCGAGGCATCTTACCCAGCCGCCTACCAACCTCATCGTAGATGTCAAACAGCTCCGTCACGGCGCAGCTGCCGATCCTAAGCTAACGACCCAGCGCCTTCGCAAGCGACTGAATGTGATCGATACGCGTACCGCAGCAACCACCCAGTATTTGTGCACCACCATCCAGGAATTCAAGCAGGTGATTTGCAAATACGTCCGGTTTTTCCGCGTGTTCATACAACGATTCCGGATACACCATCATGGGGCCTGACCAGGTCTTGCGCACCGTTTCGATACCGACACCAACAGCTGCCATGCGACTGTGCATGATGCCCATAACCTGAGGATTGAAGGATTGCATCGCGTGCACAACGGGTTCGAATGGTCTCGGTCCGTGGTCTTCATGGGTTTCCGCCAGTTTTTCCGGTGGTTCTTCCAGGTTCATATGCCAAGCCGCCGCGTTGCCATCAGGGAACAAAGAACAACTCATCCCAATCCAAACAGGTAGCCCTACCGTTGACGCAGCTTCCGCCAGTCGGCTCGCATTATCCACATCCGACATCATCTCAAGCACGATCAGATCTGCACCTGCTTCTGCGAGCGCTTCGGCTTGTTCTCGATAGTTTGCAGATTGCTGATTGGGTGACGGGACATAGGTTTCATCAGTACTGAAGGTACCCGGTATCCAGGCCATGGTGTTAGACATCGAACCCGCCACCGCAATCGGGCGATCCGGACTCACTTCATCGATAGCTTCGCACACCAGTTCCACAGCACGTTTGGTAATGTCAGACGCATCATCGCCTTTGCCCACCGAGTCAAGGACGTGTCGACAATTAGCGAAGGTATTGGCTGTGACGATGTCTGATCCGGCTCGCAAGTATTCCGCGTGAACGTGGCGCACGACGTCAGGATGCGTTTCTGTGGCAAGACCGCACCAGGCGGCGCTGTCCATCTTGCCGCCAAAACGCTCAACTTCCGCTCCGACCGCACCGTCCAGAAGCAGCGTCTCACCACTATTCAATTTGTCGTCAAGAATCATGCGCCCTGCCTGTTTTATTAGTTTTGTCTTAGTACTCCAACTTCACACCGTTGAAGTCGAACTGCGGCACGTTGCCCTGTTCTGCCGCAACAATGTCCTGCATACCTTCCCACTCTTCCCACATATGTGTAAGTGCGTGCCGCGAACGTGCAAAGGGATCGTTACCCTCATCGTACTCAAGCCACTCGCCCTGCTGTCCACGATCCGGATGGTCCGTGATTCCACTTACAACCTTATCTGGCTGGCGCGACTTGTTGCGAATCCGGTAGATCATATTCTTGCGTGATTCAGTACCGTTTTCGTTACGCGTCCCGGTATGCGGCATCTGATATATCGTAATGCACGCGTCTCCCGGCTCCATCAGGATCTGTGTCGGGCGCGCCCAGGGTCGACCATCAGGGGTTCGATCTGGTGACTCCGGGTTCATTTCAATCATCTTCTGCTGAACGCCATCGGGTAGCAGATTGAATCCAGCGCGGTTCGGTGCATGGATATTGAAACGAGGCCATCCCAGTCCTTCCGGACCGACAATACCGCCCTGCTCATCCTGCCAGCGGTAGTACTGCTCGAGGACGTCGTGGCCACCAGGTACGACAGCGGTTTGTCCACAGCCTTCTTCTCTCTGGTCGTTCAGGGGCACGATGGCAAAGGCCGTGCAGCTGCCAACAGATAGCGTCATGTCGCGATCCTGAAACAACGGCACCATATTGCTACCAATGACATCTGCACTACGTCCAATGTCACCTTTCGGCCCCCTCGCTATCATCTGCCGATACACGTCTTCCTCAGTACCCTGCATTTCTTCCTGCGGTGCACCCAGGCTGAACAGGCCTTCTGCGTGAAGACCATAACTGTAATAAGGAACCTCATGATCCTTGTAGCCATAACCGTGAAAGTGGCCGCTTGCCTGGCTCTTTTTGATGATCCCTACCTGGCACAGAGACGGCGGATCGAACTCACCCATCATTTCATTCAGGATCGGCGTCACGTAGGACTTGTTAACGAGATCAGTGATTTCATTCGCCGCCATCAGGTTCTCACCCTTTTCTGCGTTCTTGATACGGCGCTGTGCCTCCTCAACCAGTTTATCCGGAACCACTCCCTTCAGAATGATATAGCCGCGATGAAAGAACTCCTGACGCTGTTCATCTGTGACGTACATTGGAACCCCGATTCTCCTCTGATCGCCAAATTGTAGCCGAAAATGGAGCAACGTCGCATTCTGACCGGTGCCCATCGGATCGGACCGACATCGGTAGATGTCATCCATGCCCAAAGTTCATCGGGATGGTTGTATCAGAGGCCCTGAGGTACCATTGCGCCTCCTCGCTATCCGGGACCTTTGTGAATAGGGTACAAAAAACGACCGTACTAATCGGTTGCCTGCTACCGCTATGGGTATTTGGCGACTCCGGAATTGATTATCAGCATGCCTATGGGTTTCTGGCTGAACCCCGCTATGGCGAGAACTTCAGGCATTTCGACTTTGTTAATCCAGAAGCACCAAAAGGCGGCCGTATCCGGGTGCCACAGATGGGTAATTGGGACAGCTTCAATCCCGTATCTGAAAAAGGGCGTCTGGGAGCCGGGCTGGGTTTCTGGTCTCGGGACACCAACCTCTTGTGGGATTCACTACTGGTCCCTGCACTTGATGAACCAGCGACACACTACGGATTACTGGCTGAGGGTATCGCGGTCGCAGACGACCAATCCTGGGTTGCTTTCAAATTGCGCGACGGAACCTACTGGCACGACGGTGAACCAATTACGGTCGATGACGTGCTCTTTAGCTATGAGTCCTACCAGGAACATGGTTCTCCCGCGGTAAAAACGTCTTTCGACCCTTTCATCATCGAGCGGATCAACGACCGTGAATTCCGTTTCCTCGTACCGCCGGAACATCGTGATAACCCCACCATCCCCATACAACTCGGCGGCATTCTTGTCATGCCCAAACACTATTGGGCAGACAAGGACATCTCAAAGACGACGGTCGAACCACCCCTCGGTTCAGGTCCATACCGAATTAGCAAATTCTCTGTTGGCCGTTGGCTTGAATTCGAGCGTGTCGAAAACTACTGGGCTCGCGATCTGGCCGTCTCGATCGGCCGCTACAATTTTGATCGCGTGAAGTACGACTACTTTCGAGATGACCAGGTACAGACCGAAGCTCTAAAAGGCAACGTCGTTGATCTGCATGTCGAAAACGTGCCACGAACATGGTTTGAGTCGTACGACATGCCAGCCGTCAACGAAGGTTACGTCAAAAAGGTCGAATACAAGCTCGGTAAACCAGCCGGACTCTGGTGGCCTATCTTCTGGAACCTGGACCAGCGTCGCTTTCAGGATATCCGGGTCCGAAAGGCTGTCTGGCTACTATCAGACATGGTGTGGGGCAATCAACGTTCCTATGGGTTCTGGGGGATCGCGCAGAGCTTCTTCCACGACTCAGAATTTGCTGCTCTGGGAATGCCCAATGAAGCAGAGCTCAGACTGTTGGAACCGCTCCGTGGCCAGATCCCAGACACGGTCTTTAACGAAACCTTCAAACTGCAGCCAAACCGAGGCGGTGGCTGGGCGCGTGAAAACATCCTGGAAGCGGATCGCTTGCTGAAAGAAGCTGGTTGGATTGTGGTCGACGGCGAACGTGTCCATGAAGAAACAGGCGAACCGTTCCACATCAAATTCATCGCGGTATCACCTGCACTGGGCGGCTCGTTTATTCCGCTAACCCGTCTGCTGAAAAGATTGGGGATCACTTCCAGCATCAAGTCTCCCGAAATCTCCAACTGGCTCTACCGAAATCAATCCGGTGATTTCGATGCCAGTTCGATCTGGTTTCTGCCAGACAATACGCCAACACTTCAAATCAGGAATTCGTTCCACAGCTCAGAAGCCGGCAAAGCGTACGGATCGAACTGGTCGAACCTGCGGGATCCCGCGGTGGACGCACTAATTGATGCTATCGGTACCGCCACGACCTGGGAAGACTATGTGACGGCCATCCGTGCGTTCGACCGCGTCATGCTGCATAACTACTACTGGATTCCATCCATGTCGAAGACGATTGAGGCTGTCGCCTACTGGGACAACTATGGCATCCCCGAATATGACCGACTGCTTCGTCTGGCCCATGTCGATACGTGGTGGTGGGACGATGACAAAGCAAAAGCCGTACGAAAATTCACCGGAGACGCCAACTAGTGGGCGCGTATATCACCAAACGTCTGCTCCTGATTTTCCCGACCCTGTTCGGCATCATGCTGATCAATTTCATCATCATTCAGTTCGCGCCTGGTGGTCCCGTCGAACAGGCGTTGGCTCAAGCGACCGGTATGGGCGGATTTTCTACCACCGCCAATGTGAGCTCCGCGCAGTCCATGGGACCAGCGAACGACAGTGGTGGGTATTCCGGCGCCTCCGGATTGGACCCCGAGATTGTTGAAGAACTGAAGAAGCAGTTCGGCTTCGACAAGCCTGCACATGTCCGTTTTCTGCTCATGATGAAAAACTATGTAATGCTGGACTTCGGTACCAGTTACTTTCAGGATCGGGAGGTCGTTGATCTCGTACTGGAGCGCTTACCGGTTTCGATGTCACTCGGATTGTGGTCCCTTTTCCTAATTTACATGATTTCGATTCCGCTGGGTGTCGCTAAAGCGGTTAGAGACGGACAGCAATTCGATATCTGGACCAGTGTGATTGTGTTCACGGCCTATGCGATCCCCGGATTCCTGTTTGCGATCATGTTGATTGTATTTTTTGCAGGTGGCTCCTACCTCGACTGGTTCCCACTACGTGGACTAGTCTCCGAAGAGTTCGACAATCTGTCTTTCTTTGCACAGGTGAAGGACTATCTCTGGCACCTGGCCTTGCCGCTGACTGCGTTGACCATTGGTGGCTTCGCAACGCTCACCATGCTCACAAAAAACAGTTTTCTTGAAGAATTAAACAAGCAGTTTGTCCTTTCTGCGCGAGCCAAAGGGCTTTCCGAACGTCGAGTGCTGTACGGCCACGTGTTCCGAAACGCGATGTTGATTGTGATCGCAGGTTTTCCCGCTGCTTTTGTTGGGATCCTGTTTACAGGGGCTCTGCTGATTGAGGTCATCTTCTCTCTCGATGGTATAGGGCTTCTGGGTTACGAAGCAGTCATCAAGCGTGACTACCCGATTCTGTTCGGCACGATGTTCAGCTTTACACTGATTGGCCTGTTCATGCAGTTAATCGGCGATATTACCTACACGCTGGTCGATCCCCGCATCGATTTCGAGACGAGGGGTCACTAGTGGCATTATCCCCCGTCAATCAACGGCGACTGGCGAACTTCAAAGCCAACAAACGCGGGTACTACTCCTGCTATATCTTCGCTGTGTTGTTTACGATCTCGCTGTTCGCCGAGTTCATCGCCAACGAAAAGCCCATCATCATGTCGCTGGACGGAGATCTGTATTTTCCCGTCTGGTTTACCTACACCGAAGAGGAATTGGGTGGTGTCCTGGAAACGGAGGCCTACTATCTCGATCCGTTTATGATCGAAAAAATTGAACAGCGGGGCTGGGCAATCTGGCCCCCTATCCGCTTCAGTTACAACACTATTGATTGGGACCTGGAACCGCCCTATCCCCACCCGCCGAACGATGAGCATCTGCTGGGAACGGATGGTGGCAGTACCGATGTTCTTGCCAAATTGATCTATGCCTTCAGACTGTCCGTGGTGTTTGGCGTCTCGCTGACGATCATGTCTTCCACTATTGGGATTATGGTCGGTGCAATGCAGGGTTATTTTGGCGGTCGCATTGATCTGATCGGACAGCGCGTCGTGGAGGTCTGGACGGGATTGCCTGTTCTATTTCTGCTGATCATCCTCGCCAGCGTCGTAGAACCAAATTTTTTCTGGCTCCTTGGCATTCTGGCAGCGTTCAGTTGGATGGCACTGGTCGCAGTTGTGCGCGCGGAATTTCTACGAGCGAGAAATTTCGAGTTCGTACGCGCGGCACGAAGCCTCGGTGTGAGTGATCGGGTCATCATGGTCCGTCACGTATTGCCGAACGCCATGGTGGCGACGCTGACCTATCTACCATTTATCCTGAATGCCTCAATCACAACCCTGACATCCCTCGACTTTCTGGGCTTTGGTCTTCCCCTGGATTCCCCTTCGTTCGGTCGTCTGCTTTCGTCCGCCAAGTCCAACCTTCATGCGCCCTGGATCGGAATTTCCACATTCCTGACTCTGGCAACCATGTTGATACTGCTCATTTTCATTGGCGAAGCCGTTCGTGATGCGCTGGATCCGCGCAAGGCAATCGCATCCAGTGAACCTGAAACGCCCCGCACGGATACCAGCCTCCCCACAACAGCCTGAGATTGGGGACAGAGTAACAGCTCTCTCTAGGGCCATAAATCTCGCTTAGGTAATGGGGTGTTTCTACTCTGACTCCGACATTCGGCACCTGAGACTATGACCAACCTCAGCGATCTCGCCATTGATCTCCGCAACTATCGTCTCCGCCTGACTGGAATCAACCAGAGATAAGACGGACTCTCGCTGTGCGTTCATCCGCACCATCCGTTGCGACGCCTGATCAGGCCGGTGACTAAAATGCACAATCAGCAGATCAGACACGAAGTAGACCGGAGTCTCTCCATCATGCTCGAAATGATAGCCGTTGCGTGTTGGATCACGGAGAAGCTCTCTGCGATCCGCTCGCAGAGAGTGGCGTAAGCTTCATCACTGGGCCTTGCCATATCGAGACAGATGTGAGCGCCTCGAACCGCCAAAAAATGCGATCGACGCACCCTGTTCTAGATCGTTAATAGCTTCGACGGGGAATAGAGGCGGGATAATGCTCTAACGTCAATCTCCGTGTCATCAATCCTTAAAGCCTTGAGGTTTTGCCCCTCGATTTCAGCACTCTCAAGGTATTCCTATTGTTTCTCGGCGATAGCTCGAGGGGCCTCTCCGGGCATGTTCAAGAACACATTGACAATACCTGGCCCTACGTCAGGTCCATCAAGCATATAGCGCGTGGCCTCCAACGGGCTGTTGTAGATGTCGGCGGCGTAACTGCGCCAGCTGGATGGGGCCAGCAGGGAATTGACCGGCTTTGATTCGATAACGTTCGGCTCGTACCAGACGGTCATGCAGGCAGTCTTCACAGATTTTTCAGGTCTCTCTTGAACCGATAATTCACCGAAAAAGGTTTCAGGCTGTGGTCAAGCGGCGCGGAAACGACAGCATTTGCGTGTGCTAGTCCATTTCATAGGTGGTGAGGGCAGTGGCCAACGTAAGGTGCCGACCAGGGGCGCTGCGCAGGGAATACCGCGAAAGTCCTCGACACCTTAACCAACCACTTCCCCCGCGGATATGCCAACAATTTAACTAAGCTGCCTACATAAATTTGTCGATAGATCCATCTACACTAACGCCAGGACGCTTACGAAGCCAGCTTATGCTTTCTCGATACGGATCTGTACGACATCAGTGATCCCACGCTGAAATCCCGTTATGCAATAGCACAAGTAGTAGTTCCACATTCGGCGAAAACGTTCGTCGAATCCCAACGGCCGGATCTCGTCCCATTGGCGGTTGAACCGCTCCCGCCATATGTTCAACGTCCGGGCGTAATCGTCACCGAACCGAAAAACCTGGGTCAACTTCATTCCGTGGCGGTCCATCAGTTCATGAAGATGAGTCACAGTGGGCAACATGCCACCAGGAAAGATATAACGCTGAATGAAGTCAGGGTTACGTGAGTAACTGTTGAAGCCGGGCTCATCCATCGTAATAACCTGCATCCCGGCAACACCTCCCGGGGCGAGCAAACGATTCAGATTGGCTGCGAACGTATCCCAGTACTCCATGCCAACGGCTTCAAACATTTCAATAGACAGCACACGATCGTAGGAACCTGTCTCGTCTCGGTAGTCCTGCAACATCGATGTGACGCCCGGGCGATCAAAGAGACGTTGCGCAGCATAATCCACTTGCTCTTTGGAGATCGAGATACCTTTGGCGGAGCATCCTTCGTCGGCTAGCACTTCAAGTAAGCCACCCCAGCCGCACCCGATTTCAAGCACGTCATGACCAGAATTCACATCAGTGAGTTCGCAGAGATGCTCGTATTTTCGTCGTTGAGCTACTTCCAGGGCTTCATCCGTGGACTCAAAGAGAGCGGCCGAGTAACTCATAGACGGATCCAACCACTGTTTGTAGAACTCATTGCCCAGATCGTAGTGATAGGCAATATTTCGGCGGCTTCCACGCTTCGAATTTCTGTTGAGCCGATGTTTCATCACATCAAGTAAGCGCTGCCAGGCTGAACCACGCAACTTGTGTGGTCTTGCCGCCACATTGTCGCCAAGGAAATCCAGCAGAGATTGCAGGGAATCAGTATCCCAGTCTCCTGCCATGAACCCTTCAGCAAATCCCAGAGGGCCTCGACTGAGTACTCGTGTGACAGCCCGCCAGTTATTCAGCGTTATTCTCGCGGGATGATCACAAGGGGCACCGACGACTACGTGTTGACCACCCGGCAAGCGGATTTGAAGATGCCCCAGAATACTTCTTTGATCCGGAAGTACAGTTGAGAGAAATTTCTCTAGCAGAGATTGTTTTTCACAGTGTTCTGGCAGTCTAAGTAGTAGCGGACGATCAATTTCAGACATGACGAACATCCCTTGTCTTAGTCGATTGTTGTTTGCGGGGATGAGATACAAGGGGCACGCCCTTGCACCAAAGTTTGAGTGCTTCCCAATGAATGGCGGCACTAATGCCTATTGTCGCTAATGGCGCTGTCAGTAGCGTGCGCCAGAGGGTTCCTCGCGACATAGGCTGTCGCTCACCCTGGAAGCCTGCGAACAGTTGATGCCCCGTCTCCTCGATAAACTGGATACCTATACGGACAGCCTCTGTCGGTAATGTGACTCGGAAGCGATATCTGCCTCGCATGGTAAAGAAGGGAGACACATGAAGTCGCTTCTCGTCTTCGTGTTCCGCCACCGATCCATCTTCACACCGATGTACATAGCAGTGCGATTCTCCGAACGTACTATGCACCTCGTAAACTACTGCAACAAGTACCTCATTCGCGTCGTAGCAATAGACGATGGAAATTGGGTTAAACACGTATCCAAAGAATCGTGGCATTGCCAGCACGCGGAATCTGGTCGCCGTCACACCCTCTGCAATGAGTTTGGCGATCAGCCAGTCACGAAACGATGACCCATCCCTCGCACCATGGTCCGAGTCGTAAAAGCTCACGAGTGCGGAACGATTGACGTTAAACAGATGCCCAAATCGCAAGCTCTCTATTTCGTCAAGATCGACTAGGAACCAGGGCAGCGAATAACGAAAACGATGTCTGACCGGACCTCTTCGCGTGTGCACCACGGTTCCTGGGTACAGCGCAGACTTCATGCAGCGTGCACCAGGTCAGGTGAGACAACGATACGGGAATTCGGGTCTGGCAATACCCACGGGCGGGATTTCCCGCTGATCGCTTCTGCTACCGCCAGTCCTGATTGCAGCCCATCTTCATGGAATCCGTCACCGAAATAAGCACCGCAGAACCAAGTTGACTGGTGTCCCTGCAGATGCCAAAGAGACTGGCGATGGTGTGCTGTGTCGCGATTTAACAATGGATGGCTGTATTCGAATTCTGCAAGTACTTGCTCTGGCTCACGCCCTGGATTCAGAGTCAGGAATAAAGGCTCGTCGGTCGGAAGTGGTTGGAGGGAGTTCATCCAATAGGTCACGCACAAACGATCATCCAGTTCAATGTAGTTCCAGCTCGCCCAGGCGGAACGCGTCCTAGGCATCAGAGTCTTGTCGGTATGTAGATATGCACGACTGACCGTGTAGTCAAAGTGGCTCAGCAAATCAGTTTCTTGGTCTGTCGGATCTGACAACAGCGTCCTCGTCGTGTCTGCATGCGTGGCCATTACCAGCTCGTCGAACTGGCGTGTCCCTTTGCCATCCGTAATCTCAATTTGACCATTCTTCCGCTTGATGTCCCTAATTCCAACCCCCGTTTCCAGATTAATCCTTGGTTGCGCAAGAAGCTTCTTTACATAATGCTTCGACCCGCCGACAACCGTCCGCCAGACGGGTCGATCTCTGAACTGAAGCAGACCGTGGTTACTGAAAAACCTGACGAAGGACTGCGCCTGCATTTCGCCGATTTCGTCTGCTTCGGTGGACCAGATCGCTGCTGCCATCGGCAATATGTGATCTTGGACAAACGTCTCTCCGTAGCCTTCCCGAGCCAGTAGATCATTCAGCGTTTCTGTGGGAAGAATATTAAGCGCGGTGACGGTCCGATAAAAGCGACGGATATCCAGCAACATCCGCCAGAACCCGGGCCTGAAGAGATTACGCTTCTGAGCGAACAAACCTCCCAACCCTCGCCCAGCGTACTCGACACCAGTGGCGGATCTGACAGCAAATGACATGTCTGTTTTCGTCGTCTCAACCCCCAGATGGTCGAAGAGCGCGATCAGGTTGGGATAAGTCGCTTCGTTGTAGACGATAAAGCCAGTATCGACGTCGATCGTCGCCCCTCCGGGCAATGTGGTTGTGACAGTGTTGGAATGACCTCCCGGACGGTTATCAAGCTCCAGAATCGTGACCTCATGGCCATGCTTCGCCAGGAGCCAGGCAGCACTCAACCCAGAAACGCCGCTGCCCACGACAGCGACAAATGATTTTTTGCGTGCCCGGGAAGTCTCACTCATCGTATTTACTTAAAACCGAGTTAACCAAGTGTATACGACGAAAAACAACAAATGGATATCTACTGCGAAGCATGTCTGCACTATTCTTGTGCACTCTTGCATGAAATCCACTTTAAAAGAATGACAATTTGGTGATCTAAAGCGACGAACACCGCGTAACTAACTCCAAATAGCCTTTGGCACCGACAATGGTCAGCACAGAACCTGTGAATCCACGAACTGATATTGAGAACGAGACCGCTCTATTACTCGCCGTCGGCCGCGAAAAAAACCGCAAAGCCTATGCTGAGCTATACGAAATCATGATTCCCCGAATGCGCGGGTTTCTTGCCCGACAGGGTCGGGCGAGTGACGAGTGTGACAACGTAACCCAGGACACCATGCTATCCGTTTGGCGGAAAGCAGAAATGTTCAACCCGGAAAAATCCTCCGCAAGGACATGGATGTTTGCCATCATGCGCAACAGATTAATCGATGTTCAGCGTGCTCAGGCTAGAGACCTAGCTGGGCGAGACCGATACCGCCACTCCAGTGGTATTGAAGAATCGAGCGATGGAGGACTCGACAGCGCCTCGAATCAGTCTCGCTTAACGCAACTGTTGAGCGGACTGTCAGAGGATTATGCGAAGGTCCTTATCATGAGTTACATCGAAGGCAAATCACACCGGGAAATCTGTGAGGAGTTAGAGCTCCCGCTGGGCACCGTCAAGTCCAGAATTCGAATCGCGCTGGTGCACATCCAGAACAATTTACAGACAGAAGAACAGACGCATTGAGCAAAGCTCAGTGAATGTCTAAAGAAAAGAGACTGATCATGAACGTCAATAAACATCCTGATCCAGCCTGGTGGGTAAGTTATTCAGCAGGCACGCTATCGGCACCGTTTACCGCTGTGCTGCAGGCACACCTTGCGGTATGCCCCGCTTGTCGAAAGCAATTGCAGATGGCAGACAACGTCGGTGCGGCACTCATGGCTGCATCAGCGCACGCAGAAGAATTGGCAACGGCCGATGATCTACCTCCATCAGAGATTGGCCATCAGACCGACGAGCCGGTGGAGTGGGCGAGAAGCAATGTGCTTGACACTAGTGAATTTACCGACAGGTACATCGGTATGCACCTTGATGGGTTGGACTGGATTCGCGCTGGCCGCGGACTGCGAGTCTGCCGCCTTGGCGACGCAG
>CAJWYI010000008.1 GCA_913049815.1 uncultured Gammaproteobacteria bacterium | reverse complement strand
ACCCCTTAACACAAAAACGCAGGACAAGGTCCTGCGTTCCGTGTGACAGACTCAGAATTGGGCGTTACCAAACACCCACCTAGTCCTTTTTGTCATCTCTCACTTCTTCGAATTCGGCATCAACCGCGTCTGGCTCTGCGCTGGACTCCGGCGCCGGACCTCCATCGGCTGCGGCCGCCGCCTGCTCTTCGTACATGCGCTGTGCTAGGCCGCCAGAGGCTTCAGTCAACGCTCGGGTTTTCGCTTCAATCTCTTCCTTGTCATCACCCTTAAGGGCTTCCTCGAGATCAGCCAGGGCTGATTCAATGGCAGCCTTCTCCTCAGGTTCAACCTGATCTGCAGACTCTTCCAGCGTCTTGCCGGTGGCATGCATGAGACTGTCGGCCGTATTGCGAACCGTCACGAGCTCCTCAAATTTCCGATCCTCTTCTGCATGCGACTCCGCATCGCGCACCATCTGCTCGATCTCGTCCTCGGATAGCCCTGAAGAAGCCTGAATCACAATTGATTGTTCCTTCCCGGTAGCCTGGTCTTTTGCCGACACATTGAGGATACCGTTGGCATCGATGTCGAACGTCACTTCAATCTGTGGCACACCACGGGGCGCTGGTGGAATATCGGCCAAATCAAATCTTCCTAGAGATTTATTCTGCCCTGCCTGCTTACGCTCACCCTGTAGGACATGAATTGTCACTGCTGGTTGATTGTCATCAGCCGTCGAAAAGACCTGCGCCTTCTTGGTAGGGATCGTCGTGTTCTTATCGATCAACGCACTCATCACACCACCCATCGTTTCGATGCCCAGCGACAGTGGTGTCACATCTAACAGCAGAACATCCTTCACATCGCCAGCCAAAACCGCAGCCTGAATAGCTGCACCCATTGCCACGGCCTCGTCAGGGTTGACGTCTTTACGTGGATCTTTGCCAAAGAACTCTCGAACCTTGCTTTGGACCAGGGGCATCCGAGTCTGACCGCCCACCAGAATCACCTCGTCGATCTCGGAAACACCAGTCCCTGCATCTTTAAGGGCCGTTCTCAGCGGCTCGATCGTGCGATCAACGAGATCTTCAACCAGCGACTCCAGTTTTGACTGGGTCATTTTCAAGACCAAGTGCTTTGGACCTGTTGAATCGGCTGTGATGTACGGCAAATTAACCTCGGTTTGTCCACTGCTGGACAACTCAATCTTGGCTTTTTCTGCAGCTTCCTTCAGGCGCTGTAATGCCAATGGATCGTTGTGGAGGTCAATACCATTTTCCTTTTCGAACTCCTCAGCCAGGTAGTCAATGATTCGAAGATCAAAATCCTCTCCTCCGAGGAATGTGTCGCCATTGGTCGACAACACCTCAAACTGCTTTTCCCCATCAACGTCTGCAATTTCGATAATAGAAATATCGAACGTACCACCACCCAGGTCGTACACCGCGATCGTGGAATCACCACGGTCCTTATCGATGCCGTACGCCAGTGCGGCGGCTGTCGGCTCGTTGATAATGCGCTTTACATCCAATCCCGCAATTCGCCCAGCATCCTTCGTCGCCTGCCGCTGCGAGTCGTTGAAATAGGCTGGTACCGTGATGACCGCTTCTGTAATGGTCTCTCCAAGGTAGTCTTCAGCGGTCTTCTTCATCTTCGACAAGACCTGTGCCGAGATCTGAGGCGGTGCCATCTTCTCGCCCTTGACCTCGACCCACGCATCTCCATTGTCGGCACCGGCAATCTTGTAAGGGACCATATCGATATCTCGCTGCACCACAGCATCTTCAAAACGGCGCCCAATCAGCCGCTTGACTGCAAAGAGAGTGTTTTCGGGATTGGTAACCGCCTGACGTTTCGCCGCTTGCCCCACAAGCGTTTCATCATCATCGCTATAACCAATGACGGAAGGGGTTGTTCGATCACCTTCCGAATTTTCAATGATCTTGACACGGTCACCTTCCAGTACCGCGACGCAAGAGTTCGTCGTACCCAGGTCGATTCCAATGATTTTTGCCATGTGTCTGTCTCCGTTACGCCTCTGGCTCTAGGTGTGTCGCCGGGCGACAAGTTTCTCTCTGTTCAATATCTAATATTAATTGTGGTGCGGATGACCGGCATTCAATGCGATGTTTGTTTCAGTTCGTTCCTTCACTAGCTTTGGACACCATGACCATCGCTGGTCGCACCAGACGATCGTTCAACGTGTAACCCCGCTGAACCACCGCAACCACCGAATTGGGCTCAACATCCGGATTCTCAACCATCGACATCGCCTGATGCAGATTAGGATCGAAGGGCTCCCCGGCAGGGTCAACCACGGACACACCCTCTTTTTCTAGCACATCGACAAGCATCCTCTGACACAGCCCAACACCTTCAGCGATAGCTTGTGTCGTGTCATCCATCGCCACGGTCTGTTCTAAGCTTTCAACCGCCTTATCCAGGGAATCCACGACAGGCAGAAGATTATTCACAAAGCGCTCCAGGGCAAAACGATGGGCGTTCTCTACATCAATCCCAGCTCGCCGACGTACGTTCTGCATCTCTGCTTCGGCACGAAGCGCTACATCACGAAGTTTCTCTGCCTCGGCAAGCGCGGCTTCCAGGGCAGCTTTGGCATTTTCATCCGCCTGGCACCCGTTACCGTCGGGTGCTGCGGATTCATCTGTAGCACTGCTAGCTACGCTATCCTTTTGGGCGCCCGCCACTTCACGCCCAACGTCGTCTGGGCACGCATCGGCGTCCAGATCGTTGTTCTGCCCGTTGTCCTGCTCGCTGTCGTCTTTAACGCTCATCCTGCTTTGCCTTCGTGCTCACATGCGATGACGTGGAAATCCACTCAATACCGACTTGGCAAGGTGCCACCTCTGCCGACCATCTCGATATGGGGGCGCGCCACCCTTCATTCAAGGGCAAGACACCGGAATGCAGGTATCAGAAACTCAGTGACGGGAGTTGTTCAACGCTGCACTCAGCTCACGTGCGGTCGCTTCGACGACCGGAGTCACTCGATCATAAGCCATTCTTGTCGCTCGGGTGACGCCAAGAACACCGACCGTATCCCCTGCAACACCATAGGGCGCTGTAACAAGACTGGAGTCGTAGAGGGGCTAGTATCCGGATTCAGAGCCAATGAACAGCTGAATCCCAGGGAAGCCCATGCAACGTTCCAACAGGTCAAGAATGTCTGCCTTGATTGCGAAGGCTTGCAACAACTCGCAGATGTCTGAAATAACAAGAGGATCGTCTTCAGAAATCAGATTATCCTGGCCGGCAAGGACATAGTCCGATTCCTCTTTCTGAACAAACGCCTTTTCTGCCCCAGCCAGAGTGGTCTCCATCACTCGGTTCATATGTTACTGGTCTAATTTCATCGAACTAATGAGATGATTTCGGGTGCCCGATAGCACCTGTCCACTGAACTTGTGATTAAGGAAATTCGCAGCCTCACGCAACTGGGCATCTGAATAGGGCTCATTGGCATAGATGACCCTGTTCTGAACTTCAAGATCATCGAGTACCAGGATAACCAGAATTCTATGATCGCCTAGGCTCAGAAACTCGACATGTCGAGGGACAACCTGATCTCGCTTTGGCAGTGTGACCAATCCTGCCATGCGAGTTACTTCTGAACGCAATCCTGATGCTGTTTTCACGAGCCCCTGTGAGCTTTTGTCCGGATCCAACTGACGTTTCAGCTCATCGAGATTTTCACTCTCGATCGGCTGCCCCTGAATCAGGCTGTCGACAAACAATCGGTAAGCTTTGCTGGTGGTAACCTACCCGCTGAAGTGCGCGGAGATCCTACATAGCCCTCTCCTTCGAGTTCAGCCAGGATATTCCGAACAGTTGCAGAACTTAGAGATGGTGCACTGTACTTCGACAATCTCTGGGAGGCGACAAGCTGTCCCCCATCGATGTAAAAGCCCAACGAGCGATTTCAAAATATGCTGCGATCGATCGCTGATTCCTGCCGCGCGATAACCATCCGACGCTTACTCTCCAGACGTTACCGTAATTCCGTCTCTCATTGCGCCTGGATTCAGTTTAGCGGCCGGCGCCAATAAAGCACGACCGTCAAAGATGGCTCACAGAGACCACGTGCTACGCTGGGTTGTTTTGATCCAGGTACCGCAGTTTAATCACCTCATGTTGAGCCATCTTTCAGTCAGTCATTTCGTACTCGTAGACGAACTGGAAATCGACTTCGCCGATGGTATGAGCGTAGTAACCGGTGAGACTGGAGCGGGAAAGTCCATCATACTCAATGCATTGTCGATGGCCCTGGGTGATCGTGCCGATCAATCTCTGATCGCTCCGCAACGTGAACGTGCAGAAATTCACGCTGTCTTTGATATTAATCCTGATTCAGCTGCATTCCTATGGTTGTCTGAACGGGAATTGGAGCACGAAGTTGCCATCTTGCGGCGGGTCATCAACCGCGACGGCCGGAGTCGTGCTTTCATCAACGGCAGTCCCAGCACCGCTTCTGATATGAAAGAACTGGGCGAGTTACTCATGGACATCCACTCGCAGCACGAACACCAGTCACTCGCGCGCAAAGCAAGCCACCTTCAACTGCTCGATGCGTTCGGCGGTTTGCAGGACGACGTGGACGCTACCCTTGACGCCTACAACGCCTGGTCCAACACCTCGAAAAAACTCGACTCACTTGTCAAGAGAAACCAAGAAACTGATGCCCATCGCCAGTTGCTGAGTTACCAGCTGGAAGAGCTGCAAGAAGCGAACGTCACCGAAGGGGAACAGGCCTCACTAGAACAGGAACAACGACGGCTGGCCAATGCACAGAGCATCACGCAACACCTGACGGACATAGACAGCCTATTAGATGACCCTGATCGCGGTGCAATGCACCACATTGAAATCGCGATACGCCATCTTTCCGATCCGCATCTGAGCGAAGCGAAGGAAGCCAAAGAACTACTGGACAATGCAGCCATTCAGGTGGCTGAAGCGCTCGTTGAGCTGAATCGCTACCGAGACGCGGTCAACATTGATCCTCAAAGACTCAGCGAAGTCGAAACACGTCTGTCACGTCTCTACGAACTCGCAAGGAAACATCGCATCGAACCCGACGCGCTTTCGAAGCTGGTCACTTCCATCCACTCAGAATTGGCGCAGATAAATAACGACGAGGACAACATTGCCTCTTTGACAAAACTATGTATCGAACAGGAAGCAGTGCTCTTGGATCTTGCGCAAGTTCTGAGCCGTCGGAGAGCCACCGCTGCCATCGCTCTTGAAAATCGTGTCGGCGAAATACTGGCGCAACTCAACATGGAAAGTGCCAGGATGGAGGTAACGCAACTTCAGAGTGATGCTGTTCGCGAAACCGGGATCGATGATCTTGAGTTTTTGATTGCAACCAACCCGAACCAGACACCCGGCAGCTTACGGCGCATCGCCTCAGGTGGTGAATTATCTCGAATCAGCCTCGCGATCCAGTTAGCCATCGCCGAGACGAGTGGTCAGCACCAGACGCTTGTCTTCGACGAGGTTGATGTCGGCATTGGTGGCGCGACAGCAGACATCCTGGGCGGACTACTCAGAACATTGGGTCGCTACCAGCAGATTCTCTGCGTCACTCACCTGCCACAGGTTGCGGCGCAAGGGCATCACCACCTGGTCGTTGAGAAGATGGGTGGGAGGCGTAAGCAAAGAACCGCAATTACGACGCTCAACGAAACTAAACGAATCGACGAACTCGCCAGGATGCTTGCAGGACAGGACCTGACAGTCGAATCCAGGGCACATGCAGAGGCAATGATCGGCGCCGTAGTTGAAAAAAACTCGAACAAATATAAGAGTGTGTGAAGGACGTCGCGGCCCGTCAATTTCCATGACGGCCCAAACGGCGCAGAAATTACGCGTCTTTTGCCTGGCAGATCGGACAAATGCCATAGAGGTTCAATTGGTGACCAGTCAACACGTACCCATGTTGGGTTGCGACATTGCGTTGCCTCGTTTCAATTTCCTCATCCTCAAACTCCTCGATCGCACCACACTTCACACACACAATGTGATCGTGATGGCCGGCACGTTTGATCTCAAAGACAGAATGACCCTCTTCAAAAAAGTGTCGCTGAACGAGATTAACGGATTCGAATTGGGTTAGTACGCGGTATACCGTAGCAAGGCCGATCTCCTCGCCGTTCTGTAGCAATTGCTTGTAGAGATCCTCAGCGGAAAGATGATGTTTCTCGGAACTTTCCATGATCTGAAGGATCTTCACTCTTGGGAGCGTGATCTTCAGACCTGCGTCCTTGAGTTCCTGAGTTTCGCTGGGCATGATTCGCCGATCTCCTTGTCTAAATCTAGTATCTCGGCTTTGCATTGGAAATGAAAGAATTAACCCAAACAATCGCCGTCGCGTGCATCCTCTTGCTTGCGACCGCTTGCGAAACGTTGAGGTTTCCAGGCGTTCATCGTATTAACATCCAGCAGGGAAATGTCATTTCCCAGAATATGGTCGACAAACTCAAACCCGGAATGACACGACGTCAGGTTCAATTTGTATTGGGTAATCCGGTCATCGACGATCAGTTGGTCCAGGACCGCTGGGACTATGTGTATTCAATGAAGGTCGGCGGCAGCGAGCCTATCAAGGTCAAACTGCAGGTCCACTTTATCGATAACCGTTTGAGTCACTTCAACGGGAACTTCAGGCCCGCCATCAAAGACCTCACTGAAACCGCAACAGCAGATAGCACAGCGTCCTTTTAGAACGATCTGTTAGCAATTGCTTGATTTCTGGCGTCTAGCACGCAGGCGCCGCTGCTCTTTTGGATCAACGACCAGTGGTCGCAGCAAGGTGACTCTATCTCCTTCTGCAAGGACCGTCCCCGCCTCGACCGGTCGTTCGAAAATTCCGAAGGTGACCGTAGATATATCCAGCTCCGGAAAGTCAGCAGCGATGCCACTTTCTTCGACCGCCTGCACCACTGTGCACCCCATCGAAACTGACAGAGATACAATGCGCTGGCGTGTCGGTAACGCACACGCGACTTCAATCTTTATGGATTCATGGGTTCCGTCAGTTCTCATCGGTATACAAATGCTCAGCTCGTGCTACAAAGGCATCCACCATCTCGTCCGCCATCCGACCGAACATCGATTCGATCACGAGCGCTGTCAGGCTGCTCGCTGCAAAATCGAGATTCAGAGCAACCCGACAACCGTCATCACCCAGAGGCTCGAACCGCCACTGACCACTCAGGTACCTGAAAGGACCGTCAACCAATCCTAGTTCAATGCTCGATGGGCGATTCAGTCTGTTGTTCGTGGTCAAGGTCAGCGACACACCTGCGCGCTTAATCATCAAGGTCGCACGCATTGTTTCCGGTGTTGATTCCAGGACGGTGGCATCCATACAGCCCGGGACAAAAGACGGGTAGGACGACACATCATTGACCACATCGAACATCTCTTCAGCATCATACGGAACCAGAACCGATCGAGTCACCTTCATGCTGGCGCTGACAAGTCTGTCATCATCTAAGTAACGTCATGACGAACACGACAAAGACTGCAGTCGGTGCAACAACACGCACGATCCACAGAAAAAATGTCAGGCTAGCGTCCGACACCGACATCTGATGCCGAACGATCGAGCGATCGACAACCCAGCCAGTGAACAGTGCAATCAACATCCCCCCCAACGGCAGCATGATATTGTTCGCCAGATAATCCATCGATTCAAAAAAGTTTAGACCGCCAATCAACTGAAGGTCGTTCCAATAGTTGAATGAAAATGCACTGCCCAATCCCAGTAGCCAGGCGATGGCTCCCAGCAAAGCCGCCACCTTCGGTCGACTGAGTCGGGTCCTTTCAACCAACCAAGCGCACGCCGGTTCGATCATCGATATTGACGATGTGACCGCGGCGAAAGAAACAAGCACAAAAAAGGTGGTCCCAAATATCTGACCACCTGTCATCTGACCGAACGCAATGGGCAAGGTCACAAACATCAAACCCGGTCCCGATGAACTCGTCAGATCGTTCGCGAACACCAATGGAAAAATCACGATGCCCGCCATGATCGCGACCGACGTATCCAAGACCGCAATCATCGCGGCAGTGCGAGGTATGGATGCCTTCGATGGCATATACGCGCCGTAGGTCATCATCGTACCCATACCCAGGCTCAGCGTGAAAAAAGCCTGTCCCATGGCGAGCAGCACGGCTGCCCAAGAGAGCTGTTCAAATTTGAACGAGAACATGAAGGCTAGACCCTCCGCGAAGGCCGGCCCCGTCGTCACCACCGAATAAACGACCAGCATCGACAGTAAAAAGAACAACGCTGGCATCAGGTATTTGACAGCCACTTCAATACCACGACCCACACCACGCGCCACAATGAACATCGTCAGGATCATGAACAAGGTGTGCCAGCCCAGGACCGACGTTGCATCCTGGGTAAATCCCTCAAAGGCGGCACCGGCAGACGCGGCATCAACGCCGGCAAGGTCACCACTCGCCATGCGAACCACGTAGGCCATGACCCAACCAGCAATGACTGAGTATACGGACAGGATAATGAATCCCGTGCCAGCCCCCATCCAACCGACGACCTGCCAGAAGGTGCTTCGTCCCGATCGTCTCGAAAGCTCCGCCATGGTGTTAATTGGACTCTGACGACCTTCCCTTCCGAGAACCACCTCTGCGATGACAATCGGTACGCCGATCAGAGCAATACAACCCAGATAAACCAGCACAAAGGCCCCGCCGCCGTTCTCAGCTGTTACGTAAGGGAATCGCCAGATGTTTCCAAGCCCGACTGCCGAGCCTGCCGCCGCTAGCACAAAGATGAGCCGGGACGACCACATGCCGTGTATCGATTGCTCTGCCATTCAAACCCCTTTCCCAACATTGTCAGCGATTGCGCTGGAAGCCACAACCGAGGCACCCTGCACATTCCTGCGCTAGACTGTGCCTACGACGACTGCGGTCCCGACCCCAAATGGCCAAAAAACCGAAAGCCTCATCCGACCTCATTATCGCCAACAAAAAGGCGCGATTTGAGTATCACCTACACGAGCAGTTTGAAGCGGGTCTCGCGCTCAAGGGATGGGAAGTTAAGTCTTTGCGTGCAGGTCGCGTGCAACTCACCGACAGCTACGTCCAGGTCGATAAAGGTGAGGCGTTTCTGCACGGTTGCAACATCACACCGCTTTCAAGCGCGTCTTCGCATACTGACACTAACCCAACCCGCAACAGAAAGCTCCTACTGCACAAACGTGAGATCTCGCGCCTGATCGGCGCTACTCAGCAGAAAGGACAGACCTGCGTTGCATTGTCACTCCATTGGAAGGGGCCTCATGTCAAATGCAATATTGCGCTTGCTACTGGCAAGCAAAGCCACGATAAACGGGCATCCATCAAAGACCGGGACTGGCAGCGCGACAAACAGCGCCTCATGAAAGCACGATGAGTTCGATACCCGTTTAAACACATGAATTTTCGCGTAAGATACTTTCCCGATAACAAATCCCAAAGATTGGTTCTTCAAAAGTGCTTAATGACAATGGCATCTCCGGAACTAATGGATTAAACGGACAAGGGGGTGAATTGGCTTCGACGCCGGTAATGACGCTTATTGGTGCATGTCGAGAGGGTAGTAACTCTCGTTAATCAATTGCTGCAACTAAATATAGTTGCCAACGACGAAAACTACGCACTAGCTGCTTAAGATCTCTTAAGCAATTTAGCTAATCCCGGGGCGAATTTGCCCATGGTTTTTCCCCGGGAGCGCATGCACATGGGATCGCCGTGATGCCCTGCTTGGGGATAAGCGGTTAAAACCAAGCAAGCTAGCCTGTGCCCCCTGTCCGTCGGGAACGTCCAGGTAAAATCATAGACGTGACTAAACATGTAGATCCGTAGGCAGAAGGCTGACGGACGCGGGTTCGACTCCCGCCACCTCCACCAATTCCAAAAGATCGCAATTCCACTAGCAGGTGGCGCACGCAATCTTTTTTTTGCTTCATTCATTCAATCTTCCAACGTCGGATAAAAATCTCGGAGAGGTGCGGGAGTTGGCCGAACGGGCTTGATTCGAAATCAAGTGAACGCTTTGCGTTCCGAGGGTTACAATCCCTCTCACTCAGCCAAATATTAAAGGATGCATTGGATCCTTTTAGATTTGCGAGAGGGGTTGGAAGAGAACCCTCAAGTTCAACACGGGTGCAGGAAAGCACATTTGGGGAATTACGTGGCAATTGGGGCTACGCCCCGAACGCCAGCGTTAGCGTGAGCCCTTCTCTCCCTTTGCACGATCAAAACAATAGGCCTTTCGTATTGAAAAGCAGGGTTGGATAATCCGCACATGAAAACCACTCCACCCAAACGTGGCCTCTTGCTCATCAACCTGGGTACACCAGACGCTCCGACCGAGGATGCGATCCGCCGCTATTTGAAAGAATTTCTTTCTGACCCGAAGGTGGTGACGCTGCCGCGATGGATCTGGCTACCTATCCTGAAAAACATCATTTTGCGAGCACGCCCAGCACGACTGGTTGAACGATATCAGTCCATCTGGACAACTTCCGGAGATGAAGATGGAGACTCGCCCATTCGCTACTTTGGCGAGCAGTTGGCAGAGAAGGTTGCTTTGGTCCTGGACGACTCCAGGATCGAGGTACGCTCAGCCATGACTTATGGGGCACCGTCCATCAGCCAGGCACTCGAGTCACTGATGTCATCCGGCGTAGAAGATATCCTGGCCATCCCGCTGTTCCCGCAAAATGCCACCGCAACAACGGGCGCAATCGCGGCCGCTATCAAGCGCTCAATCGCAAAGCTTTCCGATAGGTATCCAATTGAGAACGGTGCACCGGCATTCGCATTATCAATGGTGGATGACTATCACGATCACCCTGAGTACATCGACGCCCTGTGTGCTCAACTGGCTCCGTATCGAGATAATCTAAATGAACCCGATTGCAAGCTGATCCTGTCCTATCATGGCATTCCAATGTCGCAGTCGAAGAAAGACCCATACCTTGAGCAATGCAGAACCTCGAGCGAGTTGATAACCCGCACATTGGATCTACCACCTGATTCCTGGGAAATGACCTTTCAATCCCGGTTCGGACCGATGCGATGGCTCTCACCCTACACTGACATGAGAATTAAGGCGCTGGGTATGAGTGGGATCGAGCATCTCATCGTCGCCTGTCCTGGATTCGCTGTGGATTGCCTCGAGACTCTGGACGAAATCAACGTCGAAAACAGAGAGTACTTTTTGGAGGCAGGCGGAACAACCTTCACATACGTTAAGGCGCTCAATGACAAGCAGAGTCACGTTGACTTGTTATCTTCCCTCGCTAAGCAACATTGGTCACATGCCCGTTCTCACGCGGATGTTCGCGCTTCTTCTGTGGCCGCTTCTGCCAGCAGCAACGCAAACCGATCCTCTTCTAGCGTTGCAACTAGATCTACCTCTCTCAAACCAGCGGCTGCAATCCGGGTAAAAAAATAGTTGCAGTACCTCGTTACCCGCAGAGAGACTATGTTCAGCGATAATCGTGTCGAATGGATCCGCGCGGCAGACCTCGATTGAAAAATGATACTGACTCCCAACGGCCATGGCTCGATGACGCTCCAGCATTTCAAGGAAATGTTTTTGATTTGAACAGCCTGTAACCTCGTCAGTGGTTGCGATCTCGATCAGTTGTTATTGTGCTGATGACAAAGCATGCTCCGGATCGCTGGCCTGGCTTGCCATGGTTTCAGCCTGAAGTTGCACCTGTCTCAACATGAAGTTCACGAGCAGCAGAGACATTCCGACGAGCACCAGCACCTAGACCACCATCTAGAGATCTGCAGCAGGCTGAGTTCTGCTGCAAAGCGACCAAGACAACCACCAGTCCCGTGTCTATTTCCGTTTATGGCAATGATTGTTAAGACATTAAGGACATTCAGTGTAGCCGGTGAGCGAGTTTTCTCGTCCGCCGGACTAATTTCTACGGTCGAGGTTACCCTCGCTTTTCGAAACCAGGTGATAGCAGGGAGAAAAGGTTCTCAAGCATTCTAAATGTCAGGCCCCAGACGACCTGTCCTCCAACGTGGTGTCCTGGAAACGCCTGCGTGCCGGGCGCTCCCTGCCATGCATCGGGAGCGTAGTTTCTGCCATGCAACATATCTCCTAGTCGACCCCAGTGGATATCGGCAACCTCATGGTTCATTGTCAGCTGAGGATCAGAAACCTCCAGTTCAAACACAAAAGGTGACACCATCATGTCGATGGTACGCCCGCGCGGATTAGCTCGAACGGTCTCAAGCTGGCCGATGTATCGACCATGGGTCGTCAGATCCAGACCAACCTCCTCCAGGGTTTCGCGAACCGCGGTGTGTTGCAACGAGGCGTCGATGTTATCCCGGTGTCCCCCGGGGAACGCCATATGTCCTGACCAGGGATCCCCAGGTTTCTTCGACCTTTGTATGAAGAGGACCTCTGTATCGTTGCCAGAGGCACGTAAAACAGCGGCTACAGCGGCTTCGCGAGCACCTGGTTCCATCACGCCCGGCGTCATGACAAAGGTCTGCAGCCGATCTTCGATTGCATGGATACTCGTAAGGGACATAACAATCCTGGGACTAATGACGCTGTGCATACTAACGGTTCATGAACACTTGCGGCACCCTGTGTCCGGATCATTTTGGCTGGTCTGGTAGCGTTCGACGGATCTGAACCGTACGATGCATTCAAACCAAGACCGAAAGCAGCATGATCCGACGGGACCCTTTACCACAGACTGTACGAATCACTTTCGCTTCGGTGATGTTTGTATTGGTGCTGTCCGCCTGCAGCACTAATCCGGTCACAGGTAAACGCGAGTTGTTTATCGTATCGCCCACTCAGGAACTCTCCATTGGCGAGCGGGAGTACCTGCCGAACCAACAATCCCAAGGCGGCATCTATCGAACCGATCCAGCTCTGGGTGCCTATGTCCGTCAAGTGGGCCGACGCTTGGCAGCCGTTGCGGACAGTGCGATCCCTTACGAATTTGTGGTGATCAATAACAGCACGCCCAACGCATGGGCACTGCCCGGGGGCAAAATTGCGATCAATCGCGGCCTGTTGTTACAGCTTCGTAATGAAGCCGAACTGGCAGCCGTGCTCGGTCATGAAATCGTCCATGCTGCCGCCCGACACTATGCAAGGTCACTCTCGAGAGCTTCTGTACTCGAACTGAGCGCCAACATTCTGATTGATGCCGCAATCGAGGAGGAGTGGCGTAATACCGACGTCCTTCAACAAGGCAAGCAAACCGCGCTGTTCGCCTTTAACCAACGTTACAGTCGTCAGGCGGAGCACCAATCCGATGAATATGGCATCCGATATATGGTACGCGCCGGTTATGATCCGAGTGCCGCCGTGACACTCCAGTCTACGTTCAGAGATATGGCGCGACAGTCTAATAGTTCATTCGATGAATTGTTCGCGAGTCATCCTCCGTCACTCGAGCGCTACGAACGAAACCGGCAAACGGTCGCTCAATATCCGGCGGGTGGGCGATTGGGTGAACAAGCCTATCTCAACGCGACCGCAAGGCTTCGCGAAACCGCCCCCGCCTACTTTCTCATGCAACGCGCTCTTCGATATGCAGGAGTCGATGAGCATCAGAAGTCCGTGGACACCATCAGGGAAGCGATCAGCGCCGTACCGGGCGAAGCCCGTTTCCACGGCACACTCGGAACGATCCTATATAACCAACGGGATCATGAAGGCGCGATAGCGGCCTACTCAAAAGCGATCACCCTCGACAGCGGCTACTATGAGTATTTTCTTGGTCGTGGTCTTGCATATGCCAATCTTCGGCGGTTCGGTTCAGCAAAAGCCGATCTGACACGATCTCAGGAATTTTTACCTACACAGCACGCGATGGACGCCTTGCAAGCGATCGGAGAACGATGACATGGTCAAGCCCAAAATGACCGTCATCTGGGATCTTGCAACCCGACTATTTCATTGGTCACTGGTGATCCTGGTCTCGACCTGTCTTTACACCGGTTTATCGGGGGGCCTTGATGAAATGGACCTACATATGGTCAGCGGTTATGGCGTCCTTGCTTTGCTCATATTTCGATTGATGTGGGGTTTCATAGGAAGCAAACATGCTCGATTTTTATCGTTCATAGTGTCACCCCATCGCGTTTGGCAATATTTGCGAAGTCTAGGAAATCCATCCCGTCACAAGCAACCTGAGGCAGAATATCCTCTAGGGCACAACCCGCTGGGTGGCTATGCCATTGTTGCCATGATTTTTCTTTTGCTGTCACAAGCTGTGACGGGACTATTCGCCAGTGATGATATCTTTATTGAAGGACCGCTCATTCACCTGGTGAGTTATGAACAGAGTCGAACACTCACTGGGTTGCACCACCTGTCCAGCAAGTTGCTCATGGGATTGATTGCGCTGCACCTGCTTGCAGTCGCGGTCCATGAAATCCTACTGAAGGACCGGATTGTTTGGCCCATGATCACCGGGCGTAAGCAACTTCCCGAGAAGTTCGCCACCGTAACGGACACCCAACACAAGCCCTTGATGGCGATTGTACTCTTTACGACTGCGTCGCTATCGGTCTACGTCATTGTGGATGTCCTCTGGTGGTAAACCGAACATAATCCTTACATTTGGCTGCATTGCGTTCGCGCACCGATTGAGGTTTGATGACTTATCCGTTCAGTCCGGAATGGAAGCTAATTCATTTTTTTGGAGCAATGTCCAGGGTGACAACGATGAAAGTTATTCGCCTCATGACCAGCCTGTTACTCGGTAGTGCAGTATTGATCGCAAGCGCCAATCCAGAAGGGGAAGCGCGATACCGCCAGGGTGTCATGACGTCCGTCGGTGGCCATATGACCGCAATCAGCATGATCATGCGCCAGGGAATCCATCGTGATTCATTGAAGTTCCATGCTGACGCACTGGCTGCGCTCGCCAAAAAATCACAATCGATTTATCCGGAAGGTAGCAACGTCGGTCGTTCCGAGGCGCTTCCAGCCATCTGGGAAAAGCCCGACGCTTTCCGCAAGGCGACGCAACGCTTTATCGATGCATCAGAAGCATTCGCGGAAGCCGCGGATTCTGGTGATCAAGGCGCCGTAGGGCAAGCGCTACGAGGACTCGGCGGTTCCTGCAAAGGCTGTCACGATGACTTTCGCGCTAAGAGCTAGCTGACTGATGGCCAAAACCAAGACGCCTTATCCGTTTGAGGATGCATTTGAGCGCCTCGAAGCACTTGTCAGCCGCATGGAATCGGGTGACCTAACTTTAGAGGAATCCATGCAGACGTTCGAAGAAGGCGTCAAGCTCACTCGGGAATGTCAACAGGCCCTTCAGGAAGCTGAGCTGAAGGTTAACGAACTTGTGAAGAAACAGGGCGAAATCAGCGTTGCGCCCTTTGATAGTGGTGATCGCTGACCATCAATTCTGGTGTTTCAGCAGGTGACCTAGTTTCCCGGCTTTTGTCGCAAGGTAGCGAGCATTGTGATCGTTGTGTCCGGTCAGCAAAGGGATACGATCAACAACCTCGATACCCAGCTTCGTCAAGGCGTTTGTCTTCACCGGATTGTTGGTCATCAGGCGCACTTGTTGGATCTGAAAGTGCGCAAACATGAACTTACACATGCTGTAGTCACGTAGATCGGCATCAAACCCAAGCCGCTCGTTCGCCTCAACTGTGTCTGCACCACCATCCTGAAGTTTGTACGCTCTGATTTTGTTAATCAGTCCAATACCCCGACCCTCCTGGCGCAGGTAGAGCAGAATACCTCTGCCTTCTTTGGCTATCTGGGTCAATGCCGCTTCCAATTGCGGACCACAATCACAGCGAAGACTGAATAACGCATCACCGGTAAGGCATTCAGAATGCAGTCTGCACAAAACTGGTTGACCATCGGTCACAACGCCCATGGTCAATGCCACATGCTCCTTGCCCGTGTCTGGGTCCTCAAACCCGTGCAGCATAAACTCACCCAGGTGGGTCGGTAGTACAGCAGATTCAATGTAGACAACAGTCACGCCAGTGTCTCGCGTGGGAATCGGTGGCGCATTCTACCAGGAAGACCAAGACCCGACACCCGCATGTTCACCTTCCGCCTTCAGCGGTAACTGCTCTCCTTCGATTTCGAGGACAGCGTTGCCCATGAAGAGACCAACATCCTTCACATCAAAATCAACAAAGGTGAAGGCCCTAGGCAACGCGAACGTCGACATTGCGGCAAGCACGGTTACGAAAGCAGGGCTCACAGCAACCAGGCGTCGAGCAAAATCAGCGCTTGTAGGCAACACAATGCGTACAATCCTGCGGCAACGTCATCCATCATAATACCCATTCCTCCCGACCATCGATCGAAATAACGAGCTGGCCAGGGTTTGGCAATATCAAACAATCGAAACAAAATGAAGGCGACCAGCCACCAAACCGCGTCTGCAAAACTCAGAATTGGGGTCAACGCCAACACCGTAATCCCCATGCCAACAAACTCATCCCAGACGATACTCCCGGGATCTTTAAGCCTCAGAATCGCGGCCGCACGGTCACATATGACCACGCCCGCACCAAACATCACAATCAGGACCGCTGCAGAAACAGCCCAGTGCCAATAGGCCAGCACAATAAAAAGTGGCATAGACAACAGTGTGCCCACCGTTCCGGGCGCTTTCGGCGTGAATCCAGCGCCAAAACCCGTTGCCAGAAAGACCCATGGGTTAAGCAAGTGGCTCATCGGGTTCTGGCTCGTCATCTTGGGATCCATCGTTCGTCGCAGCTGACAAATAGAGTCATTCGCCACCACCTGGACCATCCGTTGAGAAGTGACGATACCCGGCATGTGCGGCGTCAATCTCCAAGCCGTTTTGTATCAACATCACCACGGCGCCGTCTTCCACTTCGGTCATTCTGCCTACCCGGGTCAGCGCCAGTTGAAGATCACGACTAATGGCCTCGATTTCATCGCGATATTCGGTGCCTGCTGTGAAACACAGCTCGTAGTCGTCTCCGCCATACAACGACATTTGATCTGCCTCGTCAGAGAACAATTGGTTCAACGCATCAGACTGCGGTAAGTCGGAGACCTCAACCTTGGCACCCACGCCACTCGCACGACAAAGATGTCCCAGGTCCGCCGTAAATCCATCTGAGATATCAATGGCCGCGCTGGCAATAGACCGTATACGCTGGCCGACCATCAGTCTGGGTGTCGGGTGCACATATCGCTGAATGAGTTGAGCAACGGATTCTCTACGTTGAACGTCTTCTGGTCGCTCAACCTTAGTTTCCCCGTTTTCACTGTTAGCGTTCAGGCATACCAAACCACCCGCAGCCTCCCCCAACGCCCCACTCACATAAAGGTCATCGCCAGCCTGCGCGCCGTCTCTGCGCAATGCAGAGCCCTCTGGCACAGTTCCCATCACAGTCAAAGTCAGACTCAGTTCGCCACGACAGAGATTGCCACCAACAAGCGGTACCTGCCACGCATCGCATTCACGCCGAAAAGCATCCGATAGATCTTGGAGAAACTGATCGTCAACGTGGGGTAGTGTCAAGGCCGACAACACCGCCAAAGGCGCCGCACCCATTGCCGCAAGATCACTGAGATTCGCGCCCATCGCACGCTGCACAACCATCGCGCCGCGCGCATCGTGCGGAAAGTGAACACCTGTGGTCAGGGTATCCGTGGATACGACGATGTCTTGACCCGGCGTTGGCGAAAGTATCGCGCAATCATCGCCGGGCCCCAGCTTGACCAGATCGGATTGCGGCAAGCCCGCGAAGTAACGATTGATGATGTCGAACTCATCCGCCATGGTCACGGACCCCTCTGGATATGGCGGCTGCTGGTGTCGACGCGCCGCTGCTCGCTTCCCAGTTGCCGGTTCCTGATTCCTTGTGAGTTCGACCTGACTGCCTCACCAGGTCGAACATCTAGATAACCTCATGGATGCGAATTTTCCTGGCCAGCCGATCCAGTACTGCATTGATAAACCGGTGGCTCTCGGTTGCACCGAATCGCTTGGACAATTCAATACTCTCATCGATTGCCACCCGATAGGGAACCTCAGGGCAAAATGATAGCTCGAAGGCACCAATCATCAGCACGGCTCGTTCTATAGGATCAAGGCGATCGGCTTCACGCTCCATGAAAGGCACCAACGCGTCAAACAGGTTCTCTTTGTGCGCTTCTATACCGCCCAACAGGTTTGACAACAGATCGGTATCAACGTTTTTCATGTCGTGATCGGCCATAAACTCAGATAACACATCGTAGTGGGAACACGCGGTCATCTGCATCTGGTACAACGCCTGGAGTGCAAAACGTCTCGCCTTGCTACGCGCCGCAGGGGACTTGTTACCATCGGCCATCAGGCACCAACATCACTCAAGTTGACGGAGCAAAGAGACCATTTCAAGAGCAGTCATCGCAGCATCCACGCCTTTGTTACCCATCTTGGTCCCTGCTCGTTCTATCGCCTGCTCGATCGTCTCTGTTGTCAACACGCCAAAGGAAACCGGCACACCGGTTTCCCGCGAGATGGCAGCGATACCCGATGCACATTGGCTAGCAACATACTCAAAATGAGGTGTTGAACCCCGAATGACAGCCCCGAGCGTAATGACTGCGTCTACATTACGCTGATCAATGATCTTTCCTACGGCAATCGGCAACTCAAAAGCACCTGGTACTCGCACCAGCGTGATACTGTTTTCGTCAACGCCATGTCGGCGCAAAGTGTCCACCGCAGCAGTAACCATACTCTCAACAACAAATCCATTGAAGCGACCTGCAACGATAGCAAACCGTGCCGTCGTTGCCGTCAAATCCCCTTCGATCGTTTTCATGGCTCCTCTCTATGGTACATGGGGCGCATTCGTTAATTTACCGGTTGGTTCCATCTGTTAGCTGTCGATCGGAGGCAACATCGTCAGTCGCAGGTCTTGCCCCACCTGTCGAACATCTTCTAGTTGCCAACTCTTAACGGCCTGCATACTATCAATTTTTGCGATATCCAGTAACGGTCTTGCATCCTGACCCATCAACTTGGGTGCCAAATACAACACGATTTCGTCTGCAAGACAGGAAGCGACCAATGCGCCAGCAAGTGTAGACCCACATTCCGCCAGCACCTCATGACAATCTCTTCCAGCGAGATCAGACAACACCCACTGTAGATCGACTCGACGATTTACCAGAGGTGCCTCAATCGATTGCCCTTTGATCGCGAGGTTACCAGGATGCTGACTGTAGTGGATCAATGAAGGGTCATTACAAAGAGCGGCATTGGGGCTCATCCTCCCCCAAGAATCCACCACCGCAATGGTTCTCGTTACCTCAGCACTGATCGATGCGTAAGGAGAATCCAGCTCACTGACTCTAACCTTCAGCGATGGATCATCGGCGTTCACCGTACCCACGCCCGTTAATATCGCCCCACTGCGTGCTCGCAGCCGCTGTACGTCGCGCCTCGCCGAGTCTCCCGTTACCCACTGACTCTTACCACTGGCAAGGGCGGTCCGACCATCCAGACTGGAAGCCAACTTCAATCGCACGTACGGAACACCTGTTTCATATCGCTTGATATGCCCTGGGTTTAATCGTCTCGCGGATTCTTCGAGAATCGGACCAATCACCTCAACACCAGCTGCCCTTAACATTGAGAAGCCCCGCCCTCTGTTTTTGGGGTGCGGATCTTCCATACCATAGACCAGTTGACTAATCCCGTGGTCAATCAACATCTGCGCACAAGAAGGTGTTCGACCTTCAAAGCTGCAAGGCTCCATCGTGCAATATACAGAGGCACCCGTGACGTCACCGTTGGCAGCGGCGACAGCTTCAACTTCGGCGTGCGGACCACCAGTTCTCTGGTGGAAGCCCTCGCCGAGGACACGACCGTCCCGCACGACGACAGCACCCACCCGTGGATTCGGGTGTGCGGTCAACAGGCCTTTCTCGGCACAGCGCAGGGCACGCGCCATAATAGCCTCGTGATCCTTTAAAGACTTACTCACGATCTCGTTTTCGTTTTGATTTGGATCTCAATTTTCCACCTCGCTTGCCACGTTTCAGGCGATCAATTTCCTGGCTAAATTCACTAATGTCCTCAAAGCTACGATAGACCGATGCGAAACGCACATAGGCCACATCATCCAGCTCGCGCAGTTCATCCATGACCGTCTCACCGACGATGACTGTGGGAAGTTCCCTTTCTCCCGTTGCACGCAGTCGATGAACGATGCGTGCCATTAGTGCGTCCGTCTGTTCGGCATTCACCGGACGTTTCTCCAGTGCCCTCACCAGGCCACTGCGCAGCTTGTCTTCATCAAACGGTTGTCGTGATCCGTTGGACTTGATGACCCTTGGCATCATGAGTTCGGCAGCCTCAAAGGTCGTGAACCGTTCGCCGCAACTGGCACACTCCCGACGACGCCGAACCTGATTGCCCTCGGCGACCAGGCGCGAATCGATTACCTTGGTTTCTGCATGACCGCAGAACGGACAGAACAATGCACTTCCTCACATCGACAATGTTGGTCAATTCTACTCGGCCCGTTGAGAGAACCCTATGCGCACAGCATCAGACACTATATCAGTACGATCAATACCAGAATCAATCCTGTTCCTTTAGGAACTCCGAAGGAACATCGACTTTGATACACTTCGTCCGCGATACTTATATCACCACCCTGACTATCAATAATTGAGACCAGCACAGATGGCACAGCACGTCTACACGATGTCCCGGGTTGGGAAAATCGTCCCTCCGAATCGAAAGATATTGGAAGACATTTCACTGTCCTTCTTCCCGGGCGCGAAGATCGGCGTACTCGGCCTGAATGGCGCGGGGAAGTCCACGCTGCTCAAAATCATGGCCGGTGTCGATACGGACATCATTGGTGAAGCGAGACCAAAAACGGACATCCGGGTTGGTTATCTCGCACAGGAACCGGGACTTGACCCAGAGAAGGATGTTCTCGGGAACGTCGAGGATGGCGTCAGAGAGATCAAGGATCTTATCGACGAGTTCAACGCAATCAGTGACAAGTTCGCGGAACCGATGTCGGATGACGAAATGAACACTTTGTTGGAAAGACAAGGCGAACTCCAGATCACCATTGACAACGTCGATGGTTGGGATCTGGCAAGACGCATCGAGATGGCCGCCGACGCGCTGCGCATTCCACCCTATGACGCCGATGTGAACATGTTGTCCGGCGGAGAGAAAAGGCGGGTCGCACTCTGCCGATTGCTGCTCTCCAAGCCTGATATGTTGCTTCTGGACGAGCCCACCAACCACCTTGATGCAGAAAGCGTCGGGTGGCTCGAGCGTTTTCTCCACGATTTTCCAGGTACTGTCGTCGCGGTGACCCACGATCGCTACTTTCTCGACAATGTCGCGGGTTGGATTCTTGAACTGGATCGCGGTCGAGGAATCCCCTTTGAGGGCAACTACTCCACCTGGCTAGGTGCCAAAGAAAAGCGTCTCGAGGTAGAAGAGAAACGCGAAGCAGCTCGCATGCGCACCATCAAACAGGAGCTGGAATGGGTTCGCACGCAACCTAAGGCCAGGCAAGCGAAGAATCGGGCGCGGATGCAGAGGTTTGAAGAGCTGAATTCGGAAGAATTTCAACAACGCAACGAGACTCTGGAACTCTACATTCCACCAGGACCAAGATTGGGTGATCTAGTTTTCGACGCCAAAGGCGTGTCCAAGCGATTTGATGACAAGTTACTCATCGACAACCTGACCTTTAGCATTCCCAAAGGAGCCATTGTCGGCATCATTGGTGGTAACGGTGCAGGGAAGACGACACTGTTTCGAATGATCTGCGGACAGGAGACACCCGACGAAGGCACGATCACAATCGGTGAGACCGTCGAAGTCGGTTACGTTGACCAGTCGAGAGACGATCTTGACGGAGAAAAGAATGTCTGGGAGGAAATTTCGGATGGCCTCGACATTCTTCAGGTTGGTAAATACGAGACCGCCTCACGGGGTTATGTCAGTAGATTCAACTTCAAAGGGGCGGACCAGCAAAAGCGCGTAGGTGATCTATCTGGGGGGGAGCGAAATCGTGTCCACCTGGCCAAGCTTTTGAAGAAGGGAGCGAATGTCCTGCTTTTGGACGAGCCTACCAATGATCTTGATGTCGAAACACTGCAGGCCTTGGAAGTAGCAATCGAAGCATTTCCCGGAACTGTCCTTGTCATCTCGCACGACCGATGGTTCCTTGATCGAATCGCGACCCATATGCTTGCGTTTGAAGGTGGTAGCCACGTCGAGTGGTTTGAGGGCAATTTCACCGAGTACGAAGAGGACCGTAAACGGCGGCTCGGTGACAGAGCCGATACACCAACCCGCGTCAAATATCGGGGGTTAAGCTAGGCCTTCATCTCTTTGACTGGATCAGAGATGTTCATCGAGATCCCCATCATGTGTTTGAGCCTGTCCGATAGCACCTGATAGACGTCGTTGGGGACATGTAGGTTCGCCTGCGAGTGTTCGTGTAGTGCACGAATGTAATGTCGGTTGTAGTGACATCGCATGGCGTAGCGTGTGCCAGATGCTGTCCGCTTTCCGCCACAGTGCAGAACACGAGTATCCGTCACGATACAGGTCCCGGGTGGCGCACAAATTGCCACCAGGCCGGGTTCACTATCAAGCATCGCAATCAGATCCGAACCCGCATGGAACGTTGTTGCGCCACGGGCACTACGATGTGACCCTGGCACGATGTAAGTTCCTCCATTGTCCAGATTGAACTCGGTGTAACACCAGATAATCAATGAGCCGAAAGGAAAAGGAGGATAGGGCATGGGTACAATTCCCTGGTCG
Organism: uncultured Gammaproteobacteria bacterium; assembly: GCA_913049815.1. Taxonomy (GTDB): domain Bacteria; phylum Pseudomonadota; class Gammaproteobacteria; order Pseudomonadales; family Azotimanducaceae; genus UBA7451. Next base: position 17,975 of record CAJWYI010000008.1, on the reverse strand, counting down.
ATATGGATCTCCTGCAGGCCACCACCTTCATGCACGATGGATCCGTGTGCACATCCCAAACCGAAACCTTTACCCATGATCTTTGTCAGCAGCTCATCGACCAGCGGTCCTTTCTGCGCCGCAGACTCCAGAAACTCAACGGCGTCTCTGAATACCTGTCCTTTGAGAACAAGATTATTCACCAGCTGGCTTGTTTTGTTGGCACTGGTGTTAATCGCCTGGTCCAAATTGCGCTCCGCTTCCGCTTGTTCAACCAGCCGATCCACCTGCGCATTGACCTGCTCGGGAGACATCGCGTCCTCGACCAGACAATATCCCCAGCGTACAAAATCCGCTTCCAATTGACCCTGGTCACTGCTGGGTTTGGGCAGATAGTCAAAATCACTACTATCCCAGATTTGACCCGTGTCCCCACGAGTCCCCGACAAACCTGTCAGTTGCTTGAGGATACGTCCCGACGTTCTAGCACTGTCATGCGAGACGCCATCTGCGTAGGTAATACCCTTCGCCATCTCAGATTCCCAGGTTCTGTCGTCAGTCTCTTCAAGAGCCACTGCCGGGAATCCCCTTAACTGTTCCAGCTCCGCACGCAGCGACGCATTCTCAGCCTGCAATCGGACGATGGTTTCTTGGGCATCTGCGGGTACCGGCAGCTCGCCGGAGGCTGAAGAGCTCTTATCCTGTGTCTCGGACATGGGGATATCCATTAACGTCAAAAGAAGGGTCGGATCATAAGTCAGCCAAGCAGCGGTTTCATCTCCACAATCTCACAGCTAAAGCCAAGGCAGAGCCCTGTCAGCCTGTCAGATCCTAGGACAGCGTGAAATCCACCATCACGGCCAGTGCTGATGCCGCCTCAAGATCATCCGGATGCGGAACTCCGTTCTCCATTCGGATATTCTGATATGGCGCATCCTGTGGATAGATCTTCAACATCTTCAAGAGCGCGGGACGCAATACCTGAGGGTCTCGAGACGTGACCACAGCGGTCGCCTTGTACCACTGCCCATTGATCAGTAGCTCAACACCGTCAGCGGCCTGGACATTCCGCCACCAGTACGTATCCACGGAAGAAAAACACCGTACATGTGAGCCGTCTTGCTCAAATCGCATCGGCGTTGTGATGGTTTTTCCTGTTTTTCGACCTTTTACCCGCAGAACCAGTAAAGTGCGAACGAAGACAAGGCGCAAGGGTGTCGCCAGAAAAAGATGCACGATAGGGTTCAGCATACGAATGAGGGATTCGGGAACTCGCATACACTCTCTCCTTTATTGACACAGAATGCGATTGAAGGGCAGCGACAGAACTAACGTTCGTCATCACTTCTAGGCATCGTTTTTCGCCTATCGACCTTCGTCGAGCACGTCCAGCGCTTCAACCAGTTTACTGACTCCCGTGACGCACATCCCGTCAATGGGCGTTTTAGGTACGTTGGCTTTGGGCACAATGCACCGCTTGAAACCGTGTTTCGCCGCCTCGCGCAGCCGTTCAACGCCATTGGGCACGGGTCTAATTTCGCCAGAGAGGCCTACCTCACCAAAACAAACCAGATCCTGAGGCAGCGGTCGGTTCCGAAAACTTGAAATGATAGCCAGCAGAAGGGCGAGGTCGCTGCTCGTCTCCCCGACGCGAATGCCGCCCACTGCATTGACAAAAACATCCTGATCCGACAACTGCAAACCCCCATGCCGATGCAATACTGCTAAAAGCATCGCCAATCGGTTGGTTTCAAAACCGACCGCTACTCGTCTTGGATGACCCGCAGCGCCCTGATCAACCAGTGCCTGTGCTTCGACGAGCAGCGGCCTTGTCCCTTCCCATACCACCATGACGACACTTCCCGTCGTGTCCTCTTCGGACCGGTTCAGGAATATGGCAGATGGATTACTGACTTCCATCAAACCCTTGTCAGTCATTGCGAAGACACCTAACTCATTCACAGCACCAAAACGATTTTTGTTGCCGCGTAAGGTGCGATACCGAGAATCAGGATCGCCCTCCAGCATGACAAAACAATCGATCATATGTTCGAGCACCCTAGGTCCTGCCAGATTGCCATCTTTCGTGACATGTCCGACCAGGATGAGCACCGTGTCTGTCTGTTTTGCCAGGCGAATCAATGCGGCGGCAGATTCTCTGACCTGCGCTACACCACCAGGCGCTGAATCAACATGGTCAGCCTGCATCACCTGAATTGAATCGACCACCACCAACGTTGGATCATAGTCACGCCAGTAAGTCGTGATCGTTTCCACGCTGGTCTGTGCCATCACGTGCAGCTTTTCTTGAGGTAGCTGAAGCCGGGATGCTCGCATCGCCAGTTGTGCGAGGCTCTCCTCCCCAGTGACATACAATGCGCGATGGTCTTCTGCCAGTCGACACAACGTCTGAATCAGCAGTGTACTTTTGCCCGCGCCAGGCTCGCCACCAATCAGGACCGCCGAGCCCGGAACCAACCCCCCTCCCAGAACACGATCCAGCTCCGCTGAGCGCGTGTCGATCCGGGGTACTGAACGAGTGTCGACGTCCGCGAGAGGTTTTGGCGGTTCGTGTTGTCCGGTATAACCACCTGCTGGATGAATACGTGATCGAGAGGCTGGCCCGGTACTAAACGACTTCAGTGTGTTCCAAGCACCACAATCATTGCACTGACCCTGCCATTTCGCATGTTCAGCGCCACACTCTGTGCAGACATAGATCGTCTTTACTTTAGCCACAGGCAAGCCATCAGTCAGCATATTCCCGATGAACGCGTCCCGCCAGACCTGTCATAAGCGTATAAGGAATTGTTCCTGCCCACATCGCTACCTGGCTGATACTGAGACCCTCGCCCCACAGCGTCACACGATCCCCGACCTTAAACGCATCGTCGTCCCTTAGTAGAATAGTTAGCATGTCCATCGAGACTCGACCAACGACCGTCCTCCTGCCCAAATGTGTCTGTACTTCCGCGTGACTGATTTCTCGTGGATAGCCATCTGCGTAGCCTACGCCAACCACAGCGATCCTACACCGTTCCTCCGCTGTCCATGTGCTGCCATATCCGACCCTATCACCTTCGTCGAGCAGCTGAACCGAGAGGATAGGAGCGCTGAGAGACATGCTCTCTCGAAGACGGTCGTCTTGACGACCGTCCGCAGATGACCCAAACAACATGACGCCAGGCCTAACCCAATCGAGATGACAATCAGGCATCGATAGTACTGCCCCTGAATTCGCTAGGCTCAGTGGGTATGGCAGTCCTTCGGTGCAGGATTGAACCGCCTCGAGTTGAGCTGCATTCAGGGGATGATCTGGTTGATCTGAGTTGGCAAGGTGGCTCATCACGCCAATCACATTGAGCTGCGGACAAACCTCCATCAACTGGGAAGGTCTTAGCCCCAATCGATGCATCCCGGTATCGACCTTCAGCCAGACAGGGTATTCAGGCTCGGTCAACATCATTCCAACCTGTGCGTCCGAATGAATCACGGGAAGAAATCCCCCCTCAATACATTGATCCAGCTCTGACCTCGAAGCAAATCCCTGAAGAACAATGATGGCATCCTCAATACCAACATCCCGCAACTCGCAGGCTTCCGTAACACGCGCCACCGCCAGTGCATCTACATGGGGCGATAACGTTCTGGCTACCTGGCCCAGACCGTGGCCATAGGCGTCCGCCTTGATCACTGCCATTATCTGGCTATTGGGCGCTGCATCTCGGACAACCCGACAATTGTGCACAATCGAAGCCAGATCAATATGCGCGACCGGTCCGTTTCGCTGCAGGACTTTGGCATCGTTCGACATTAGCGATTCACTGTCTGGTCATTCTCCTGTCAGACCGGATAGTCGTTCTGGTAGTCGTGAGCCAGATCCTCAAATCGCGTGAACTGGCCTTGAAACGAGACACGACGTTTACCGATTGGTCCGTTACGTTGTTTCAGCGTAATCACTTCTGCAACACCCGTCTCACCATCTTCATGGTAGACCTCATCGCGGTAGATCGCGAAGATCACATCTGCATCCTGCTCAATCGCTCCAGACTCGCGCAGGTCCGACATGATCGGGCGCTTGTCTGGTCGCTGTTCAAGGCTGCGATTGAGTTGTGACAACGCGATCAATGGACAATTGAACTCTTTCGCAATACCTTTAAGGGATCGTGAGATTTCCGAGATTTCTCCAGTCCGGTTTTCTGCCGTCCCTGCAACACGCATTAGTTGAATGTAGTCCACTACGATCAAACCCAACTCGCCATACTCGCGCGCGACCCGTCGTGCACGCGAACGGACCTCGTTTGGGGTTAGCGCTGCGGTGTCATCGATATACAAGCGCTGGTCAGTCAACAATGTGACTGCAGAGGTCAATCGTGGCCAGTCTTCGTCCGCAAGCTGTCCGCTTCGTATCTTGCTTTGATCAATCTTCCCCAATGATGACAGCATACGCAGTATCAACGAGTCGGCAGGCATCTCCATACTGAAAACGAGAACTGGCAGCTCTTCGGCGATCGCGATGCTCTCGGCGATATTCATAGCGAAACTTGTCTTACCCATGGAGGGTCGGCCAGCCACGACAACAAGATCGCCGCGCTGCAGGCCCTGAGTAAGATCATCGATATCTCGGAATCCCGTGCTGAGACCAGTGAGCGCCCCCTTATTCTCGAAGAGCTCATCAATGCGTTCCACCGCTTTGGCAAGCAGTGGACGGATACTCTGTGGGCCACCCGTGCTCGGACGTTCATCGGATATGGCAAACACGCGAGATTCTGCCAGATCGATCAAATCCGCTGATGATCGCCCCTGTGGCGTAAATGCACTGTCTGCAATTTCATTGGCCACCCCGATCAACTGTCGCATGGTCGCCCGTTCTGAGACGATTTCCGCATAGGCAGCCACGTTGCTGGCGGACGGTGTGCTGTTGGCCAATTCAGATAGATATGCGATACCACCAATACGGTCAAGTTCGCCCACCGCATCCAAAGCTTCAGCTAGCGTCACAATATCCAGTGGCTTATTCAGCTCTGCGAGGTTGCCCATACACCGGAAGATCTCTTTGTGTTCCGCACGGTAGAAATCACTGTCAATCAAGAGTGCGGCAACGGTGTCCCAGGCAGAATCATCCAACATCAGCCCACCCAGCACAGAACACTCCGCCTCAACCGAGTGTGGTGGAACCTTTAACAAGGTCGTTGCGTTGTCGTCAGGAGCAGTCGCCAAAAGGAATCATCCGAACCAAACCGAACCCGGCACCAGTAACGTGTGATGGGAGATTAAAGATAAATCAATTCGTCATGCAGCGCAGCATCGCTGACGATAAAATTCATCTTGAATGAATGGAATCCACGCCGTCCACAAGATTCTCACAGAATGCCAGTCCGAGCTGTCGATAGAATCGGGCTTAGCCCAGATTCTGTCTGTAAACTCCACAGTTCGGACAGGTTGACCGATGAAACGGGTGCGGTCGCCTACTATTGTTCGGCAATCACTGTGACCTTCAGGGTTGCGATCACCTCCGGATGCAGTTTTGTGTCAACGTCGTACTCGCCCAGGGTTCGCAGTGGTCCATCAGGCAACAAAATTTCACTTTTGTCCAGACGGATGTCTCGACGGCCAGCAGCTTCCGCGATGTCACGCACCGTAATCGAGCCAAACAACTTACCCTCTTCGCCAGCCTTTGAGGTAATGGTGACCTGCGTACCACTGATCTTATCGGCTCGGCTTTGCGCTTCGCCAAGGCGTTCATTGGAGGTTCGCTCCAATTCTGCACGACGCTCTTCAAACTGTGCAATGTTTTCGGCGGTCGCCGGTACGGCCTTGTTTTGGGGCACAAGGTAATTCCTGCCGTAACCTGATTTCACTGAGACCTGATCACCCAGATCACCAAGGTTTGCGATCTTCTCAAGTAGGATAACCTGCATATCAATACCTCATCTATTCCATGAGTGCTTTAATTTCGAATGTTCGCGATTCACTGACGTCACGATTAATCGTTGTGTTCCGCGGCCAATTTTTTCCTCAGGTCAAAACTGCTATCCAGCAGGCTCAACAACAAGACCAGTGGAATAATCACCTGATTCACCACCAGAAGAACCAGATATATCGCCACCAGGGGTCCCGCCCCAAGTTCGCGATCTGCGACCAGCCAGTGAATCAATGCGAGCCCTGATACCAGCAACGGGACGAACAGAATCACGATCGTCTCGGGACTGCCTACCAGAATGCACAGCAGGGCGGCAACAATCAGCCCCAGCACAAATATCGGTGACAACCGCAGTCCTCGCATCTCTCGACCAAACGCCAGAGGGTTGTAGAGCGTGCTCTGCCACCAGCGCGCCAGCATCATCAGACTGATAAACATCAGTGCGTGAAACGCACCAATCCAGGCCAATGTGCTGACATACAACTGTCTTCTCGTCACGCCTTCTGGTGCTAACTGTTCCTGGAACAAAACGGCCGGTTCCGTTATCTGACGAAACCACTCTGCCGCGAATAGATCGATAATGATGGTCAATAAGATCCCGTGAATAATCGCAACAACCGTGATGACTCGCCAGGAGCTCGTCTCTCTCAATACGAGTGCCCCAATGATCATGATCATCAGTAGTTGTATCGAAATGGGGGGGCCTGCCAGGAACATTGACCACAAACCCAGTGGCAGCAGACTCCAGCCAGCAACCATCAGTCCACCCTGAGCCCCCTGCCGCAGCACGACAAGCGCGATCAGAGCGATCCCCAGAAATTGCACGAGCGGAATAGCGTTCAACGCGACCGTCAGTACAATCGCATGACGCGGGCCCATCATGACCCGTTCTGCTAGCACGCGCATTCTTCAAGCCGCCATTCCGGCCGTAGCTCAATCGTGTGCGTCGGAATATGGCAACAACGCCAGGAACCTAGCCCTTTTGACGGCGCGTGCCAGCTGTCTCTGATATTTGGCTTTGGTTCCAGTAATGCGACTCGGCACGATCTTGCCTGTCTCAGTAATGTACTGTTTTAAGAGATCGATATCTTTGTAATCAATTTCTTTGATCCCTTCTGCTGTGAATCGGCAGTATTTTCGACGACGATAAAATGATGATGACATGTGCTGTTTTCCTTACGCGACGGTTTCGCTGTCCCGCTGATTGTCTCGATCGCTATTGTCATGAGGACGGCTGTCTTGATCACGATTTTCTCGCTCTTGACCTTCGCCCTGATCACGCGAACGTGAACCATCATCCTGCTCTTTTTTCTCTTTGCTCTCGCGCTCTTCTTTCATGATCGGTGACTCCGACGTTTCGGGTCCCTTCCGGGACATCACCAGATTACGCAGAACAGCGTCATTAAAACGAAAGGCTGTATTGATCTCTTCCAGGCCTTCCTTGTTGCACTCGACATTCATCAGGATGTAGTGAGCTTTGTGGACCTTCTGAATAGGAAACGCCAGCTGACGTCGCCCCCAGTCCTCAACCCGGTGCACAAAACCACCACCGCTTGTGATGATATTGGAATATCGTTGGATCATTCCGGCGACCTGTTCGCTTTGATCAGGATGCACCAAGAACACTATTTCGTAGTGTCGCATCTGCGGCTCCTCTCGGAATTTGCCTCCCCGTTTAAATCAAGACAGGTGAAGCAAGGAGTATTTGTCTGCGCCAGGCTTTTGGCTACTTAGCCATCTGGCTCATCTACCTGTATACGCATTGCTGGTAATATACGGACAGCGGATTCTAGTGAAAAGAGGCCACCAATACAACGTAGTCACCTCAATCGTGCACCACAGTGCTCAACACCCGATATGTCTTTGGCGATGTGCTTCGTACAGACAAATACCAGTGGCCACCGAGACATTGAACCCAAACGTATCAATGACCATCGGGATCATCGCCAGATGATCACAGTGTTGACGGGACTTTTGACGAATTCCCCGTCCCTCAGATCCCATCACCATGGCAATACGGCCCGTCAGGTCGACGTTGGCAATCTCTGTGTCACCGTCCAGCACCGTCCCGACTATCCAGACTCCCCGCTCAGCAAGTCTTCGGAGACATCTAGACAGGTTGGTGACGACCACCAGTGGAATCTGTTGATCTGCCCCGCTGGCAGCCTTGCTGGCGGCATCAGTGACCGACGCAGATCGGTCTTTCGGAATTATCACGGCCGTCACGCCTAGTGTCGCGGCACTTCGGAGACAAGCGCCCAGATTACGCGGATCCGTAACACCATCGAGAACGAGAAACAGTACATTGGGTGAATCGGCCAGTTCGTCCAGTTCCTTCTCTGAAATATTCGGAACCGATTCTACCGACAAACCAATACCTTGGTGGTTGGTATCGGTCAGTTCATCCAACGCTGCAGCATCTATCATTCGGATCGGTATCGACAGACGTTCAGCCTGCGCTACGACCTTCTGTAACCTTGAGGATCGAGCACCACGACGCACGAGCATCTCGAGAATACCGTGTTTGCCCGACTTCAGCCGTGCCTGGACAACATTAACGCCAAACAGCATGCTCATCGACGTCGCCTACCTTTTGAATTTCCTCCCGACGAACGCCGTCGATCCCGACCGGTACGGCGCGCGGATGCGCCTCGACCTTTCTTCTCATTACGAGCGTTTGTCGCCTGCCCGCGACGACGTCCCTTAAGAGGAGCATGGCTAATGAGTTCAAGATCGATTCGCCGCTCATCACTATCGATTCTCGCGAGTTGCACTACCACCGGATCACCGATCCCGTACTCTCGACCCGTCCGGTCACCTATCAATGACTGATTATCAGCGTCGTATCGGTAGTAATCCCCTTGCAGCGCGCTAATATGCACTAACCCTTCAATATGTTTGTCTGCCAGCAAAACAAACAGTCCAAAGCGCGTCACCCCCGCAATCACACCATCACATTCATCACCGAGATGATCACTCAGATACTCGCACTTGAGCCAGTCGAGCACCTCATACACAGCAGACTCTGCGCGACGTTCAGCGAACGAACAATGTTCACCAAGCACAGCTATCGCCTCATCATCGTAAGGGTAACCATCTCTTCGACGATGCCCTTTTCGCCCCGCGACTCGTTGCACCGGTGAGTCATTGTCCGACACCAGCAGAGATTTAATCAGCCGATGCAGGAGGAGATCCGGGTACCGCCTGATCGGCGAGGTAAAGTGCGCGTAACGCGTATAATTCAAACCAAAATGGCCTCGATTGTTGGATTGATAGACCGCCTGATTCATCGTACGCAAAATCACCGTCTGGAGAACCTGACTGTTCTTCAGCCGCGAGACGGCGTCGATTGCGCGCTGAAAGTCTGATGGTTGAGGTTCCTCACCGAACGTCAGTTGAATGCCAAAACACGCCAGAAAAGTTCGTAGCTGTTCGCTCCGATCAACGTCCGGAGGTTCATGCACACGGTAGAGCGCCGGTCTCTCCTGACGAGACAATAGACGGGCGGCCGCGACATTGGCACACAACATACATTCCTCAATAATCCTATGAGCATCGTTACGCACAGAAGGCTCAATGGTTGCGATATGACCCTCATCGTTATAGCGGAAATCAATATCGGTACTATCAAACTCGAGCGCCCCGCGACGACCCCGCTCATCAAGCAGCAACTTGTACAACGAATACAGCCTATTCAGGTCTGCATCCCTTGTATTGAAATATGGCATCCCCACCGGCGATTGACCTGACAGCAGACCGGCTACCTGTGTATAGGTCAATCGAGCTCGCGAACGAATCACAGCCTCCGAAAAATGGTATCCCGACAACTTTCCCATTTGTGAGATCGTCATGTCGCAAACCAATGCGAGTCGATCTTCATCAGGTCGCAAAGAACACAAGCCGTTAGAAAGCACCTCCGGTAACATTGGGATGACGTGACCGGGGAAGTAAACGCTCGTTCCTCGCCTTGCGGCTTCCTGATCCAGTGCGGATTTCGGATGCACGTAGTGAGCCACATCCGCGATCGCAACCAGCAGTCGATAGCCACCTCGGGGTCGAGCCTCACAGTAGACAGCATCGTCAAAGTCGCGCGCGTCTTCCCCATCGATAGTGACAAAGGGTAGGGCTCGAAGGTCGACGCGTTGACTGATCTGACTGTTCGGTATTTTCACCGGCACACGATCTGAATCAGCAAGTACCTGATCCGGCCATTCCGCTGGCAGCTCATGGTTTCGGATCGCCACTTCAACCTCAAGTGCCGGCGTCAGGTGATCCCCTAACACATCAACAATGTCGCCAGCAGGCAGTTTGTGTTGTGTTGGATGTTCAGTCACCGACAGAATCACCACCTGTCCATCATGCCTCTCTTGTGGCAACCCTGATGCAAGATAGCGGTGATGAATCTTCGGGTTCATCGGTTCTACAAAGCCCATCTGCCGCTCGAAGTACAATCGGCCAATGACTTGTCTCGTGGCGTGGGCGATGACTTCCACAACTTCACCCTGCGGGCGTCCACGACGGTCCTCTCCTACCAGTCTGATCTGCACTTCATCACCATGGGTGACCGCAGACATCTGACGCTTGTTGAGGTAAATATCGTCTTCAAGCCCTTCAATCAGGACAAAACCATAGCCTTCGAGTGTTGCCTCAACTCGACCTGTCAGCGTTTCCGTCCTGTGATCTGCGATCGCGTAACGGTTCCGGCGATCAGAAACAAGCTCACCGTCACGCACCATTGCACGAAGTCGGTAGCGAATGGCATCTCGCTCCCCAGGGAGCTCCATACCCAGCTCCTTTGCTAGGCGTTTAAAGGCAACAGGTTCGCCATATTCCAGCACGTATCGGATAATCTCGGAACGGTCGGGGATCTGGTAAGTGAACTGTCTGTCGCCGTTTTGTTTCGCCATAGATGCATCATACCTGACCGTTCTATACAAAATGCCTGCGTTTCGGACCTGGTCTGGTCATCGGTGCTGATTGACACGGTCGATACCCCCCTAGTAATCTTCCGCGCCTCATGCCGAGGTGGTGAAATTGGTAGACACGCTAGCTTCAGGTGCTAGTGGGGGTAACCCCGTGGAGGTTCAAGTCCTCTCCTCGGCACCACGATCCTGCAAGACGACATAACCGACCATCGCGCAACGCACAGCTCCCGTGACTTTGTCAAAACCTCCTTTTAATCAACTTCAACTGCACGTTGGGGATACGCGCGGCACCTCGTGGCGGCGTCACTTTTGTTGCAGGATAAGCTGTTGACGCAACAGGGAAGGTTGGCGTCTTAGCGGCAGGCACATTTCCTGCCAGTGCTCAGGCGGAGATCTTCCTCCCGAGTTACATCGAACTGAACTGCGGAGTCATTCACCGTTCGCGCGGCTAGTTCGTTCTAATGGAACGGAAACCTACGCTTATTTAAGAGTCCAACGCTCACCGTCATGATAGAGCGTCCGGTCCGTGGGTGGCGGTGTACCGGCCGCCTCAACAACAACATAACCTTCGTCACGTAGTTTAACGATCGTCCGCCAAAGGTCGTCCGGCGCCGGAACGGACCCTACCGGAGCAAGGACACTCTGTCTCGTGTCCGTAGGCCGTGTCTGCATCTCAACTAACCCGCGGAGATCCATATCAAACCCTGTCGCGCCTCGTGCACGCCCAAAAACCTTGCCGACATCATCGTATCGACCACCTCTAGCAATCACATCACTTCGGTGTCCGGCATAGGCAGCAAAAACAAGGCCAGTGTGATAGCCAAGTCCGCGCAGTTCACTGAGATCAACATAAATATCGATATCATCGAACCGTTGTTCCAAACCGCGTAACACCGCTGACAAAGCGTCAAGCCGACGCAGAATCGTAGGGAAAGCGCCAAAGTAACGTAATGCAGCCTCGATGACTTCGTCTCCGCCAAATAGCGAAGGTAAGACGACCATGGCGGTTGTGATCTCATCTGGCAATGCCATCTCACTGACCACAGCTTCGAGGTCTCGTGGCGCTTTTTTCTGTATCAGATCAAAGAGTGTTGACACCTGATCTCCCGAAATCTGGCTGTCAGCGAGCAATTCCAGAAATACACCAACATCACCAATTTCTAGACGCAGCTCCTCCAATCCTGCTTCTCTGGCAGCCTGCACCATAAGACTGATTATCTCGAGGTCACCAGATATACCCGTATCACCAAACAACTCAGCGCCAACACGGATGGGGGTACGAGACGCAAGCATGTGCTCTGCTTGCGCATGCAATAACGTTCCTGTGTAACAAAGCCGTGTTGTTTCTGATCGATTCAGACTGTGCGCATCGATACGTGCCACCTGAGGCGTCATGTCGGCACGAACACCAATCAGTCGTCCAGATGTCTGGTCGGTAAACTTGAAGGTCTTGAGATCAAGATCCTGCCCCGTCCCCGTCAGCAGTGAATCCACAAACTCAACCAGCGGCGGAATCACGATTTCATACCCACAGCGCTCAAACAGACCCAGTAAACGCTGCCGAAGGCTTTCCAGATCCCCCGCCAATGGTGGCAGTAGATCCTCAACGCCGTCCGGTAACAGCCAGCGATTCGAGTCACTCATCTTGATTGATCACTTTCCAACAACTCGGTCATGGGGAGTGCCATAGACTCAGGTGTTCACCCCCTGATCAGAACCAGTAGCAACGTACCCACTAACATACTGATGAAACCGCCAATACGCATCGCACTGGCGTCAACATCCGCCATGCGCGTTGCCATTTTCTTCCATCGGTTAGGATATAGGAATGGTACGATGCCTTCTATGATCAGAACGAGGCACAAAGCAGTACCCAAGTCATGCCACATCGTGGCACTCCAGAGCTAGCTATTGCGTTGAGTTCTTCAGGTACTTAAAGAAATCACTGTCCGGTTGGACAAGGATAATATCACCCTTGTCTGCGAACGTCGTCGCATATGCCTGCATGCTGCGATTGAACTTGTAGAATTCCGGATCTTTTTTGTAGGCCGCTGCATAGATAGCCGCAGCCTGCGCATCCCCTTCACCACGGATTTCTTCCGCTTCAGCATAAGCTTCTGCAAGAATTACCGACTGTTGTTTGTCTGCGTCCGCACGAATCCCCGCAGCCAGCTCTTGCCCTTGAGCGCGGTGCTCTCTTGCTTCAATGTCCCTTTCGGTGTTCATCCGTTCATACACGGAGTCACTAACCTCGTCGGGCAAGTCGATGCGTTTTACCCGCACATCTACAATCTCGACGCCCAGTTCTTCACGAGCCACCTCATTTAGCGCTTTTGTGAGAATATTCATCAACTGATCACGTTCGCCAGACACAACCTCATGCAGAGACCTCATGCTGATTTCATTTCGCAGCCCAGTATTAATTCGCTGTGAAAGCAAAGACTCGGCGCGGGTTTCGTCACCCGATGTGGACGTATAGAACTTCGCTGCGTCATCAACTTTGAACTTCGCAAAAGAGTCCACGATGACCGCTTTCTTCTCCAGCGTCAGGAACCGCTCAGGTCTTGCATCTAAGGTCAGTACCCGCGCATCAAAGCGCACAACATCATTAATGAAGGGCTTCTTAAAGTGCAGCCCTGGTGCAAGGTTGCCTTCAACCAGTTCGCCGAACTGAAGTAATACAGCGCGCTGCAGTTCAGTGACGACATAGATACTGTTGTAACCAACGAGCGCAACGCCACCGAGCACAATCAGCAAAAGTATGGATCTGAAGCTCATATCTAATTTTCCTTATCGATCGGTGCGACGACTGGTGGGACGGTTGGTCTCCCGCCGATCATTTGACGAGTTGGACGGAGTGTAGGTTGGCGTCCTACGATCATTGCTGTCCGCTGTCGACTGCATGATCTTGTCAAGAGGCAGGTATAGCAGGTTGTTGCCACCATCAACATCGACCATCACTTTAGTCGAGTTACTCATTACGGACTCAAGCGTATCCAGATAGATTCGTTCTCGGGTAACTTCAGGCGCAAGCGCGTACTCGGCGAGCAATTTGTTGAAGCGCTCTGCCTCACCTCGTGACTCGGCAATTTTTGATTGCTGATAAGCCTGCGCCTCTTCCAATAGACGCTGGGCCTGACCACGAGCCTCAGGAACAATTTGATTAGCGTACGCGTTCGCCTCATTCCTGAACCGCACTTCATCCTCTCGCGCCTTGATAACGTCGTCGAAAGCTGCCTTAACTGCATCCGGTGGCGCAGTGTCATCGATATTCACCTGAGTGACCTCAATCCCCGTGTTGTACCGATTCATATAGGTCTGAAGTCGTTCTTTGACAGCAAGCCCCAAGACGGCTCGACCTTCAGTAAGGACATCATTCATCGATGCACTGCCCACTTCATGTCTCAGGGCACTCTCCATGGATTCCCTGAGACTTATCTCAGGATTTTTGACCCGCAGCAGAAACGCTTTGATATCGAAGATGACGTACTGAACCGACATCCTGACCTTGACGATATTTTCGTCCTCTGTGAGCATTTCAGCATTATGCTGTACTGATCGAACCTGAGTCGCGTTATCAAACTTCACTTCATCAATGATCGGCGGATTCCAATGCAAACCCGGTAAAATGATTTCGTCTTGAACCTCACCGAACCGCAAGACAACGCCGCGCTCCTGCTCGTCGAGGGTGTACACACCTGCTAGCAACCAGACGAGTAGCAGTACCCCCAGCGCCAGCCACAGCAAGTTCAGGTTTAGCGATGGTGTTCGAGCACCACCAGAACCCGAGCCACCACGGCCGCCGCCAAACATTCCAGATAGATTGTTTTGGAGCTTTCGAAACGCCTCATCAAGGTCCGGAGGACCCTGGTCATCACGATTTCCCCAGGGATCACGATCACCGCCTTGGTTCCCACCACCGGGTTCATTCCATGCCATTTCTCTCTCCACCTGACTGGCAACCTTCGCATTGTCCTAGCATACATCGTGCAGCCCGATACAAGCAGAAGCGTATTGTCACATTAACAAAAAACAAAGTCATACGCCCGAGCGCGATGATTCGACGCGCCTTAATCTTTAGTACATGGGGTACTCACCACCGTTCTTCAACGTCAGCCGGTGTCAGGAGTTTGAAAAGATTAAGGTTGCGACAGCGAGAGACCTAGCCGATCAAGCCGATACTGCTCAATGCGGACCTGCAAGATAATCGATCCATCCTCGCCAATCTGCTCTGACAGCACATCGCCCAAATCATAGAGTGCGGCTCTAAGGTTGCCCTGATGCGGCATCAACCAAACTGCCCCTTCCACAACCCCCTGACCCAATCGTTCGCTCAGAGCTTCAAGAAGTGCCGGTACACCCTCGCCGGTCTGAGCTGACAACCAAACACGTCCTGGCAAACCCGTTGGGTTGCGATCAATCCTCGCCTCATGTGCGACCGCATCGATTTTGTTAAAAATGAGCAACTGGGGCACCTGTCCAGCACCAATGCTCGAAAGCACTTCATCTACCTCTTGGATACGTTGCTGGTAATCCGGATAGGACGCATCCACCACATGCAACAGGAGGTCAGCCTGACACACCTCTTCTAATGTTGCACGAAACGCATCCACCAGGTCGTGCGGCAGACGACGAATAAATCCCACGGTATCGGCCAGGATTGCCTCGCCGATGACGGGAAGTTGCAGCTTGCGAAACGTCGGATCTAGCGTCGCGAATAACTGGTCTGCCGCATGCACATCGGATTCACATACGCTATTGAACAAAGTCGATTTTCCCGCATTAGTATAGCCCACCAGTGAGATTGTGCTGACATTGGCGCGGCTTCTCGACCGCCGACTCTGTTGCCGTTGCGTTCGAACACGATCAAGTCGACTGTTTATTTTGCTGATACGGGTTCGCACCATCCTCTGGTCGGCCTCGAGCTGAGTTTCTCCAGCTCCTGCGACCCCCATACTGCCGCCTCCTGTGCGGCCAGAGCCGCCTCGCTGTCTATCCAGGTGGGTCCACCCACGCACTAGCCGTGAGTAAAGGTGCTGCATCTGAGCGAGTTCAACCTGAAGATGTCCTTCATGGGTCCGGGCACGACGTGCGAAGATTTCTAGAATTAACCCTGTACGACTCAGCACGCGGTTTTCAAGCGAAGCCTCAAGGCTGCGCTCCTGTGTGGGCGTCAGTTCAACGTCGAACAGGACGATACCGGCATCACAATGCCTGACGAGGCCCGAAATTTCATCAAGCTTTCCAACACCAACATACGTTCTTGGGTCCGGAACCCGACGGGGAGCACGCACCCGTAATACAGGTAAGAGGCCCGCCGAAACCGCGAGTTCATTGAGCTCTTGCTCAGTTTCATCATCTTGTACGACGTTGACAAGTAGCGCCCGTGTTCCGGTGGCTGGGCGGTCAAAAAACACTGACATGCTTTATACCTATCGCGGCCAGCTTGCTCCTAGGTGCGCTAGCCCTCTTCGTCTGAGATCTTCACGTTGCGAGACGGCACGACGGTGGAAATCGCAGACTTATAGATCATCTGACTGACGGAGTTTCTCAGCAGAATCACGAACTGATCGAAAGATTCAATCTGACCCTGCAGTTTGATTCCACTCACCAGATAAATCGACACCGGGACTTTTTCTTTCCTAAGGGCATTCAGGAAAGGGTCTTGTAGAGATTGTCCCTTTGACATGTGGTTCTCCGATAACTAACACCTCAAAGAGAGATGCGTCTAACTTAATATGCAGCGCGACCTAAGTATTTTCAAGGCGTCCTCCTCAATAGGAGCCGAGAGAATATCGAGATCCTTCCAACTGCGGAGCCACGTAAATTGTCGTTTGGCCAACTGCCGAGTTGCAATCAACGCAAGCTCAACCATCTCTGAATAGCTGAGTTCACCTGCCAGATGCTGCCACACCTGTCGATAACCTACAGACCGAATAGCCGGCAACGACGCCGTTAAATCCCCTCGGTCAAACAGGCAGGCAACCTCTTCGATCAGACCGTTGGCCAGCATTTCTTTAAACCGAGATGCAATCCGCGTATGCAGCTTTTCCCGGTCTGACGGGACAATCGCAATCTGACAAATTGAGCCCGCCAGCCCTTGTCGCTGTCTGCCGGCTTGTTGCAACGTCGTCAGCGATTGACCTGTCAGCTCATAGACCTCCAACGCGCGTTGCAAGCGTTGTGGGTCGTTAGGATGTATACGTTCAGCAGCTACCGGGTCGATCACTTGAAGTCGTTCGTGAACAGCAGCCCAACCATTCTGACCAGCAAATTCCACAATCGATCGACGAATCGTATCATCGGCGGGTGGTAAGTCAGCAATCCCATCCTTTAGCGCCTTGAAGTACAGCATCGTCCCACCTACGAGCAGTGCAGTACGCTGTTTTCTGACAATATCACCCACCAATTGGCGTGCGTCGTTCAGAAAATCTGCCGCTGAGTAGGGATCCAGCGGGTCTCGAATATCAATCAGGTGATGCGGAATACCCGCCCGCTCCACGATGTCTGGTTTCGCCGTACCGATATCCAGACCGCGATAGACCATCGCCGAATCAACGCTGATTATCTCTACGGGACGGTCATCCGCCAGTTTCTGAGCCAATCGAATCGCGAGATCCGACTTACCAGACGCAGTCGGTCCCATGAGACAGATACACTGCGGAGGAGACAATTGGTCACTGACCTCGCAGGAATAATCGATCAAGCGCAGACAAAGGCTGCTCAATCCACGTCGGTCTACCGTGATTACACTGCCCACTGCGTTCGGTCTGCTCGATGTCACGTAGCAGTGCATTCATCTCTTTGATACTCAGTTGCCGATTAGCCCTGACCGCGCCATGACATGCCATAGTCGCCAGGAGCTGATCGCGATGCTGTGTCAGGCGTTCACTTGTACCGAATGTGGTCACATCAGCCATCACATCCCGAACTAGCTGTTCAGCCTCCGAACGGAGCAAAAGTGCTGGGATCGCCTCTATCTTTGCAGACTCGACGCCCATCCGGGCGACATACAACCCGAACTCGGTCAACTGTGCACTGAAGATTTCAATAAGGTCACATTCCTTTTCGCTCAGATGGAGTGTCAACGGCACCAGCAGGGGCTGCACCTGGACCGTTTCATCGTCGAGGGTCTGTTTCATACGCTC
>CAJWYI010000007.1 GCA_913049815.1 uncultured Gammaproteobacteria bacterium | reverse complement strand
AAACAGAGAAATCTCTTTGAAACCGGTACACTTGCCGTTTGTTCGCAACGGCGGACAGGTCTACACCGAGATCGTATAACTGTTGCAGGTTGGTAAAAATGATCGTGGATGTGTGCCGGTGGCCAAAAACCGTAAGGCTGAACAGGAGGGAATGCATTAATGGCTGAGTATCTACAGGAAATTAAATATGTAGACACCCATGAATGGGCAAGGCTGGAAGAAGATGGCACGGTCACCGTAGGTATCTCTGATCACGCACAGGAGGAATTGGGGGACGTGGTTTATGTCGAACTCCCCGAAATTGATGCAGAAGTGAACGCAAAGGAAGAAGCCGGGGTGGTTGAATCGGTGAAGGCAGCGTCCGACATTTACGCACCTGTCAGCGGAACTATCATCGCCGTCAATGAGGTACTCGAGGACGCACCGGAAACGGTCAATGACTCACCCTATGACGACGGTTGGTTTTTCAAGTTGTCGCCGAACGACGCGACTGAGCTGGAGACGCTTCTGTCTGCCGATGACTATCGGAACCATTGCGAAATCGAGTGATCTCAAGTCGACACCTCGTAACGACATTTCTGACCTAACTGATCTGGATCGCTATGCCATTTATCCCCCACACCGATTCGGACACCCAGCGTATGCTGGATGTGATTGGCGTTCCTACCACCGAGCACCTTTTTGATGAAATCCCAAGCAATCTGCGCGCTGGTCTCTTGACCGATGTCCCGGGAGGGATTTCTGAAATGGCGCTTCTGCGCCTGATGTCAAAGCGAGCGCAAATTGACAGTACGAAACTGTCGTTTCTGGGAGCGGGTGCGTATGAACACCACATCCCAAGTGCAGTGTGGGATATCACAACCCGAGGTGAGTTTATGACGGCCTATACGCCTTACCAGGCTGAGGCGAGTCAAGGTACGTTGCAGCTGATCTATGAGTTTCAGACGATGATTGCCAGACTCACGGCGATGGATGTCGCAAACGCCTCCGTCTACGACGGTGGTTCCGCTCTTGCTGAGGCGATGTTGATGGCGGTCCGCGCCAACAAGAAGGCACGTTCGCGCCGCATTATCACAGCTTCAGGTGTCCATCCGAAATATCTTTCCGCCTGTCGTACCATTGTCTGTAATCAGAACATTGAGATTGAAAGCGCGCAGCAGGATAGTCGCTCCGGTGCGACCGATGAGGCGATGATTTCTGTGCTTTCTCAAGAAGCGGCGGCAGCAATGGTCATTCCTATGCCTGGATTCTACGGTTGTCTTGACGATGTCGATCGCTTGACGAATCTGGCGCATGAACGCGGCATGCTGGTGATTGCCGTTGTCAATCCGACGGCGCTCGCGTTATTGAAGCCTCCTGGTGAGTGGGGTGTTGATGGTGCGGACATCGTTGTTGGTGAAGGTCAACCACTGGGGATTCCACTGGCCTCGGGCGGACCATATCTCGGTTTCATGTGCTGCAGCCAGGCTGTCGTTCGACAAATGCCGGGACGTATTGTCGGTCGCACGGTTGATCTTGAGGGGAGGGATGGGTTTGCGCTGACGCTGCAGGCGAGGGAACAGCATATCCGCCGCGCGAAGGCCACGTCGAACATATGTACAAATCAGGGCCTACTTGTTACTGCAGCCACAATCTACATGAGCTTGTTGGGTGACAATGGCCTGCGGGCTGTCGCAGAACGATGTGCACAGGGTATTCGCAGGTTGCAACGCCAACTTGTCGAGCTCGATGGTGTATCGCAGCGCTTTACATCACCGGTCTTCCACGAGGCGACAATCGAGCTTCCCTGCAGTGCGTGTGATGTGGTTGCGGCGATGGCGAAACGTCGCATAATCCCCGGGTACGACCTTGGGGAGGTCGAATCATCGCTATCAAAGTGCCTTCTGATTTGTGTGACTGAAACTAAAACTGATGAAGACATTGATCGATTTGTCGTGGAGCTGTCCGAAGTTATTCAGAGCTGTCGGGATGCAGCTATATGAAACTCATCTACGATATTGAGAGTCCCGGCAGGAACGCGGCAGCCCAGTTTGAGCCAGCGTTAGAGAAAACGCCGGACGATATTCCTGAGTCAATTAGGCGAAGTTCGCCTCCTGGTTTACCTGCTGTGTCTGAGCTTCAGGTCGTGCGTCACTTTACGTCTTTGTCTCGGCGCAATTTCTCGATTGATGGGCAGTTCTATCCGTTGGGCTCATGCACCATGAAATACAACCCACGGGGAGCTGCGAGAGCGGCAATGCAGCCTGGGTTCCTCAATCGGCATCCACTGGCGCCATTGTCAGTCAGCCAGGGTTTCTTACAGTGTCTCTATGAGCTGCAGACTTATCTAATGGACGTGACTGGGATGGCTAGAGTTTCGCTTACGCCAATGGCCGGTGCCCAGGGTGAATTTGCAGGCGTTGCGATGATCCGTGCATACCACGACAACCGCGGAGACGAGGGACGAACCGAGATACTGGTTCCCACAGCAGCCCATGGAACGAATCCAGCGACAGCCGTTATGTGTGGATACACGGTCCGCGAAATTCCGATTACCACTGATGGCGATGTTGACCTCGAGGCTTTAAAAGAAGTGGTTGGACCATCAACTGCGGGTCTGATGATGACCAATCCTTCAACGTGCGGTGTGTTTGAACGGCGGATTACCGAGATTCAACAGGTGGTCCACGATGCTGGTGGACTGCTCTACTACGATGGCGCCAATCTGAATGCCATCCTCGGTAAGGTGAAGCCGGGTGATATGGGATTCGATGTCATGCATATGAATCTGCACAAGACGTTTGCCACACCGCACGGTGGTGGCGGGCCGGGCTCGGGTCCTGTTGGTGTATCTGAGCGTCTTGCACCCTTTGTGCCGACACCGATTGTGGGTCACGATGTGGACAACGGTTACTATTGGATGGATGAACGTGAGATCCCTCTAACCATCGGCAACCTATCCGCCTTCATGGGTAACGCTGGGATATTGTTGCGTGCTTACGCGTACGCTCGGTTGCTGGGTCATGACGGGATGCACCGGGTCGGCGAATTTGCAACGCTGAACGCGAACTATATGGCGCGGAAGCTCGCAGATATCGGCTTTACGCTGGCATATCCGAATCGACGTGCGACGCATGAGTTTATTCTTACTTTGGCGGTTGAAGCCAAATCGATGGGGGTGACCGCGATGGATGTGGCAAAGCGGCTACTGGATTATGGGTATCACGCGCCAACGACGTACTTCCCGTTACTGATTCCCGAGTGTTTGCTGATAGAACCTACGGAGACAGAAAGTCCTGAGGAACTGGACGGATTTATTGAAGCCATGGCCAGTATTCTAGAAGAGGCAAAAACGAACCCTGGGACGGTCACCGGTGCGCCCCATACCATGCCTGTTAGGCGCCTCGATGATGTCCGCGCAGCGCGCAATCTGGATCTTGTGCGAAAGCGTCACTGAATTCTGGTCGACGGCTGTCCTCAGGTCCAGTGGATTACAGGCCAGCCCCGATCGGCTGCAATTGATGCGAGCGCTGGATCGGGATCTACGACTTTCGGCATCGCAACGTGTTCCAGCAAAGGCACGTCGTTGACAGAATCACTATAGAATATACTGGTCGCAAACCCTTCTTCCGCTAACACTCCGCAATCCGAAAAATACTGAGTGGCTCTGGCGACTTTTCCTGCCTGGTAGCAGGGCAACCCTTTAGGACGACCGGTCAGCGTGTTGTCTTCCCATGCACATTGAGAGGCGATCACTGATTGAATACCCATCAGTTTGGCTATGGGTGCAGCCAGTTCGAGTAGCGTCGCGGTGATTAGTACGATGGTGTCACCCTGCTCGCGGTGCACCTTTAGTTGTTGCTGGCCTGCTGGTTTGATCATGTCTCGTGCAACTACCTGCGTGAAGTCGTGGAGCGCCGAGTCTCGGATATCCGATGGGATCTCAGCCAGATGGCTGCACACAAATGTCAGATAGGTTTCCATATCGAGAATACCTTGCCGATATGCCACATCAAACTGCTGCTGTTGTGATGTGTAGGGCTCAGGAGATACCAGTCCTTTTGTGACCAGGTATCGACCCCATGCAACATCGCTGTCGCCCACCAGCAGGGTATCGTCGAGGTCAAAAAAGGCAGTCTGTGGCATGACAATCGCTTGGCTGGTAGGGGTCGCATGATTTCAGAATCTTTGCCCTGTTGAAAGGGGCTTCCCTTAATCGTCGTCACGTGGCGAAATGGGGCGCGTGCGATCAGCACTCAATCTGCACTCAGGGTGTCTGTAAGCGACATGACTGTTAACGTGGTCCGTGTTTTGATAGCAGCTAGCGGTTGAGCGATAGGGAAAAATGACGTAAATGATTGATTCGGAAGGATTTCGGCCGAATGTTGGTATTATTATTGCCAATAACCGCAGGCAGGTTTTGTGGGCCAAAAGAATTCGGCAGGATGCCTGGCAGTTTCCTCAAGGAGGTATCCAGAAGGGAGAGTCAGCTGAGCAAGCTTTGTTTCGCGAATTGAATGAAGAAGTAGGACTCTCTTCAGGGGACGTGGAAATACTAGCATGTACAAAAGGCTGGCTGCGATATCGTCTTCCTCGACGATTGCGACGCTTCGGTCGATCGAATTTCGTTGGACAGAAACAGAAGTGGTTTTTATTGCGCATGCTTGCAGCCGATGATGCGGTCACGTTTGATACGACTGATGACCCTGAGTTTGACCACTGGTCGTGGGTCAGTTACTGGTACCCATTGGGGCAGGTTGTGGACTTCAAGCGTGAAGTCTATCGGCGTGCCCTTCGAGAACTGGTGTCGTCCGTGGATCAGCAGGTTGGCGCACGATCTTTATGACGTTTTTCTTGAACACGTCGGTACGGGCAAGAACATGATGATGCGAAGCGCTTATGCTTGATGTGCTTAAACGAATTATTCAGTCGGTTAACTCAGCGCGGAATCTGAGTGCTGCGCTGGAGATCATTGTTGAAGGCGTTATTTCTGAGATCAGCGCCGATGTCTGTAGCGTCTATGTGTTCGATGATACGCGTAATGAGTTTGTCTTCATGGCGACACGGGGTCTCAACCCAGAGTCAGTGGGCCAGGTGAGACTGGCTCCGAATGAAGGGCTTGTGGGTTATGTTCGGGAACGCGCGGAACCGATCAACCTCGACAATGCGCCAGCACATCCGCGGTATCACTTTATTCCCGAGATTGGTGAAGAAGCCTTCAAGTCTTTTCTTGGAGTACCCATCATTCAGAACCGCCGGGTACTTGGCGTCCTGGTTGTCCAGCAGATTGAGGCGAGACGCTTTGATGAAAGTGAAGAGGCGCTTTTGATCACCTTGTCAGCACAACTGGCAGGCGTCATGGTGCATGCTCATGTCACGTCTGTGCTTGAGGTCGAAGCGAGTGCACAACAGTTCTCAGGTACTGCTGGAGCACCAGGTATAGCGATAGGTACTGCGGTCGTGCGAGAGAGTCTTTCATTGTTGGATACCGTTCCAGACCGACATGTCAAGAACGTCGAAGGTGAAGTCGCTGAGTTCCGTCGAGCCGTTCAGGCCGCGCAGATTGAAATTAGAACGCTGGCTGATCAGCTTCGAGACCATCTTGGACCTGAAGAACAGGGCTTGTTTGACGTCTACCTGCACATGTTGGACGAGCAGGCGCTGGCAGGAGAAGTGATAGCCCTGATTCGTGAAGGGCAGTGGGCGCAGGGAGCGCTTCGTACAGTCATCGGCAATCACGTAGCGACATTCGCCGCGATGAGTGATCGGATTATTCGAGAACGAGCTGATGACGTGAAAGCGCTAGGACAAAGAGTGTTGGCCCAGTTGCGCAACGAAACAGGTGGCGAAAGGGAGTACCCGGAAAATGCCGTGCTGGTCGCCGACGAAATTACCCCCGATATGCTGGGAGAAGTTCCTCGTCATCTACTGGCGGGGATTGTCTCGTTGCGCGGTTCTTCCAATTCACATGTGGCAATACTGACAGAAGCGATGGGTGTCCCATCGGTGATGGGTACAGAGAATCTGCCACTCGAAGTATTGGAGGGTAAAGCTGTTGTAGTCGATGGCTTTAACGGCATTGTCATCACAGACCCCACAGAAGATCAGCGACGGGTCTATGAAAGGATTCAGAAAGAAGAGGAGCAACTCGCTGAAGGGTTGTCTGAGCTGAAATCCGAACCGCCTGAGACACTCGATGGCCATCTGATCAGATTGTCCGTAAACACCGGTCTGACTACTGATGTCACGACATCATTGGATCGGGGAGCGGAAGGCGTCGGTCTTTACCGAACTGAGTTCCAGTTCATGATGAAAGATAGGTTTCCGACCGAAGAGGAACAGTACGGGATCTATAGAGAACACCTGTCTGCATTCGCGCCGAATCCCGTTACCATGCGTACACTGGACATTGGTGGTGACAAGTCGTTGACCTACTTCCCGATCGAAGAGACAAATCCGTTCCTGGGATGGCGCGGCATTAGAGTGTCGTTAGATCATCCGGAGCTTTTCCTGTCTCAGGTCCGCGCAATGATTCGTGCGTGTGAAAATACTGATGCCTGCCTCCGGATCATGCTTCCCATGGTAAGTAGTGTTGCGGAAGTCGATGAGGCGCAAAGGCTGATCAGCCAGTGTTATCAAGAGCTCATTGAAGAAGGTATTGAAGTGGAAATGCCGGACATCGGTGTAATGATCGAAGTTCCCGCAGCTGTTTACCAGGCACGAGCGATTGTTTCACGAGTCGACTTCCTGTCGGTTGGTAGCAATGACCTGACGCAATACATGCTCGCGGTCGATCGAAACAATGCCCAGGTGGCGCCGTTGTATCAGGAATATCATCCGGCGGTACTGCATGCTCTGAAGCAGGTGGTCGATGCAGCGCACGCAGAAGGAAAACCGGTCTCCCTCTGCGGGGAGATGGCTGGTAATCCCGCATCGGCCGTACTTTTAATGGCAATGGGGTATGACGAGTTGTCGATGAATTCGCCTAATCTACTGCAAGTCAAAGCCGCGATCAGGCAGATCGCTATCCCTCAGGCCATGGAGATCCTCGATGAAGTGCTCCGGATGGACAACGCCTACCTGATCAGAAACCATGTGGACGAACGTCTTCGGGACCTTGGGCTTGCGCGAGTGTTGCGTCGGCAGGGCGATGGGTTCGCCGGTTAGTGGTATGAGTTAATCTTGAAGGTAAAGGTCTTGGCTCCTTTTGGTTTGCCCAGCATCCCAAACGTTCGCTCTTCGAAGGTCACGTTACCCGACTGACTGAAACTAAGAACGGTCGATGCTGTTGTGCCGTAGCGTTCGCTTCGGATAAAGCTCTGAGAGAACGCGCGCTCATCGCCGTCATCCAAGATCAGCGGATATAGATTTTTACTGTCCATCTGTTCCGCCGCCAGAGTACTGAGTCTGTTTCTCCCCTGGGTGACCTTTGGCCAGTCACAATCAAGCAATTGGTTGGATAGACCGTAGCATCCTGAGGTGAGGTGACGGACGATGCCTTCTCGATTGCTGAGATAACAGTATTCGTTGCCGTCTCCAACAACCAGATTGAATCCCCGATACTTGTCGCCGAACTGGGTGATCTGATTTAGATAGTGATGGGGAGAATCATTGCCGATGAGAAAATTTGCAGTCAACTCGCCGCGTGACTTTGGCGGAATCGGGTATGGTGGATCCTCCCTGAAGTTTGTCACCGCGGCAAAACGACCGTTACGGGTCACACCTAGCCAGGTTCCGCCAGCCGACAGGTCTCGACCCGCGAGAACGTTTGGATGATCGTCCCAGAAGTCAGCCGCACTTGATGGTCGGCCGTACTGTTCATCGCGGTTCGCTGCTAGGACCAGGTTGAACTGGTCGTTCGGATTGAGGGAAAAAAGAATGAGACACATCGAAGGTGCGGCGCTTTTTGGGTCACTATGTTCGCCAGGTAGCGTTCGGTGACGTCGTTGGTCTAATTGATCGGGTTGTCGGGTGAACCGGTTGCGGGCGGACTGGTCAAAATGTGTTCCATGGGAATCTGCCTGTACGCATGATTGGAAGTTTACCAGAGTTCACAGATAATGGCGTTTTCCTGAGCAGCCTTGGTATGTGGACCTACCCGGAAATTGATCCCGTGCTCCTCAGCTTTGGACCGCTCGCGATACGATGGTACGCGCTCAGCTATCTCGTCGGTTTTGCGTTGGTCTGGTGGGTGCTGAAGCGTCGAGCCTCGTCATCGCGCATGAACTGGAAGGGAGACGAGCTTTCCGACCTGCTGTTCATTTATGGTGTCCTGGGCGTCATCATCGGCGGTCGTGCGGGGTATATGCTTTTCTACAACGCCGAGCAATTGCTCGTTAATCCTTTATTGATCTTTCAACCCTGGAAGGGGGGTATGTCGTTTCACGGCGGGCTTATTGGGGTTGTAGCGGCTGCTTGGATATATGGTCGGCGTCATCAGCGTACCTTCTTCAGCGTCATCGAACTTGTGGCCCCTGCAATACCACTGGCGTTGGGAAGTGGACGATTAGGGAACTTTATCAACGCAGAACTGCCGGGTCGGGTAACAGAGGTGTCTTGGGCGGTGATCTACCCCGGTGACATCGTTGCGCGGCACCCCTCGAGTCTGTACCAGTTTGCGCTCGAAGGACCGGTACTGTTCACGATACTGTGGATCTTCAGCCGGCAGCCAAGACCACCGATGGTGGTTTCAGGGTTGTTTCTCTCGTGCTATGGCAGTTTTCGTTTTCTGACAGAGTTCTTTAGGGAGCCGGATGCGCACCTTCAGTTCGTGGCGCTAGGGTGGGTCACGATGGGGCAAGCGTTATCGGTGCCGATGGTCCTTATGGGCGTCGGTCTCATTTATTGGGGCTACACCAGGACAGCGGTCACACCTCAAGGTGATCTGTTAATTGATACATCGAAGCTGCCAGGTGGAGGACCAGGGAAAGGTAAGCATCGGAAGAGAAAGAAACAAACGCGTTAGAATCATGGGGCCGCGGCGGCTACCAGGGTAAATAAAAAATGAAGACGAGATCATTATGATTATCAAACCACGTATCCGTGGATTTTTATGTACGACGGCACACCCAGCGGGCTGTGCGGCTGAGGTCGACGAACAGATCAGGATCGTGCAGTCGGCTGGCCGAATTCAGGGAGGGCCGCGACGCGTCCTGATTATTGGTGCATCGGGTGGCTACGGCCTCGCAACTCGGGTCACCGCTGCGTTCGGCTGTGGTGCAGATACGCTGGGCGTTTTCTTTGAACGACCTGCCGAAGGTAACCGAACCGCGTCGCCAGGATGGTATAAGTCAGCTGCCTTCACGGAACGAGCAGAGGCAGCAGGTCTTTATGCTGCCAATTTTGCTGGCGACGCATTTTCTGCTGCGACTAAAGAGCGGGTCATCGAGGAAATCCGATCGCATGTCGGACAGGTTGATATGGTGGTCTACTCGTTGGCTGCCGGTGCCCGTGCCCTACCCGATGGGTCCCTTGCTCGAAGTGCGCTAAAGCCCCTGGGAGAACCATTCTCGGGGATGACGATCGATTTGAATACTGGCGAAATGCGAGAGCTCAGTCTTGAACCGGCGGCGCCTGAAGAGGTCGCCGATACGGTGAAGGTTATGGGCGGTGAAGACTGGGAACTTTGGATCGCGGCCTTGCTTGAAGCGGATGTGCTGGCGCGAGGATGTGTGACGACAAACTACACGTATCTTGGTAGTGAAGTGACCTGGCCCATCTATCACCATGGCACCATCGGTAAGGCAAAAGAGGATCTGGACAGAGCGGCGGGTGCACTGGCGGGTTCAATGGCAAAGATTGGTGGCGCTGCCTATGTCTGCGTGATGAAAGGGCTTATGACTCAGGCGGCTTCTGCGATCCCAGGAATGAGTCTTTACCTCTCTCTCCTTTTTAAGATTATGAAAGAACAGGGCACTCATGAAGACTGTATTGACCAGACGGCACGGTTGTTCAAATCGCGGCTGTTTGCAGGAGGTGATGTACCCGTAGATGAATCCGGTCGCGTGCGACTGGACGATTGGGAGCTGACGGATGAGGTCCAGGATTATGTTCGTCAACACTGGCACGAGATCAGCAACGACAATCTGGAGACACTGACGGACTTTGCCGGGTACAGGCAAGCGTTTTTATCGATGCATGGATTCGATGTGGCGGGGGTTGATTACAGCGCAGACGTGGATGCGAATGTGTCCATGAACGTTATTTCGTTGTCTGAATGACCATGCCTGATCTGAACGAAACAACCTTTTTACGTGCGTGTCGTGGTGAGTCGACCGACTACACGCCTGTATGGCTCTATCGTCAGGCCGGGCGTTACATGCCCGAGTACCATGCACTTAAGGGTGACACGCCCTCACTCGACTTTTTCAAAACGCCTCACATGGCCGCACAGGCGACCTGCGATGCACAGCGCATTTTGGGTGTTGATGCCGCTATTCTGTTTGCGGACCTGCTACCGATACTCGAACCGATGGGGCTGCGACTCGACTACCTGCCTGGCATCGGTCCGAAGATCCACAATCCAGTCAGGACCTACGATGACATTGATTCGGTTTCTGTCCTTCCCGCAAGGGAACAGATGCCTTACATCGCAGAAGCAATCACTCTAATTAATCAGGAGCTCCCTGAAGACGTACCATTGATCGGGTTCACGGGCGCACCGTTTACACTCGCGTCGTATGCGATTGAAGGTCAGGGATCGAAAAACTATGTTCACGCCAAACGTATGATGCATGCGGACAGCAGCGCGTGGCACACCTTGCTTGAGAAGATTACGGACTGCGTCATCGACTACGGACGGTTCCAGATTGAGTCCGGCGTGGCAGCGCTACAGCTGTTCGACAGTTGGATTGGTACCTTGTCATTGACGGACTATCGTGAGTTTGTTTTCCCACATACGAAACGCGCCTTCACTGAGTTATCACATGCTGGTGGCGGCGAGGTACCGCTGATTCATTTTGGTACGGGCAACCCAGCATTGCTGCCACTCATGGCCGAGGCAGGAGGTGATGTGCTTGGTGTCGATTGGCGCACGAATCTGATGGCAGTATGGGAACAGACCGGGGTCAACGCCGTCCAGGGTAATCTGGATCCGATCATTTTGTGTTCTTCGGTGTCTGCGATCGAGTCTGCGACCAGGCAGATCCTCTCGGATGTTGACGGCAAACCGGGGCACATTTTTAATCTCGGTCATGGCATTGTCCCGGAAACGCCAGTCGATCATGTCCGTCGCCTGGTTGAGTTTGTTCACGAGTGTACTGACCGGCGTTGATTGGATTCCGGACTACAGTGTTTTAACCAGGACCTTTGAATTTCGTTGATAGTTGTAAAGTGCGCGTTTCTCGCTAGGTAGGTCCTTAGTGCTGCCCGGGATGAACCCGTGGTCTGAGAACCACTGGGCCGTGTGCGTGGTTAGCGCAAAAATTGTCTTCACACCCAGCGTCCTTGCGTTGGCTTCAATGGCATCTAAGAGCATCTCTCCCCGATTGTCATTGCGGTAGTCTGGGTGAGTTGCGAGACAAGCAAGTTCAGCGCGTGTGTCATAAGGATAGAGGGCAGCGCAGCCAACGACCATGCCGTCTCGCTCAATGATCAGAAATCGACTGATTTCGGTTTCCAGCGTTTCCCGAGGGCGCTTCAGTAGCGTACCGGACGCTTCAAGTGGCGCGAGCAACTCCATAATGCCAGAGATATCATCGGCTGCCGCTGCACGAATCTGCTCGTAGCTGGTTTCTGTGATCTGGGTACCAATTCCATCTCTTGTAAATAGCTCCTCCAACAGCGACCCGTCATCCCTGAAACTGATGAGGTGGCATCTGGGGACTCCCCTTAAGCACGCTTCTCTGGCCTGGGCGACCGGGCTGTAAGGCGGGTACTCATCTGGTTTGATCGCGTCTGCCTGTAACTCCGTGATCACATCGCCTTGACTGTCTTTCACGCCATTTTCGCTAGCAAGATAGATGAGTTTGTCGGCTCCGAGCGCCACTGCGACATCAGCTGCCAGTGCTGATCCATGCAGGTTGAACATCTGACCAGAGAGTGAGTAGCCGAGCGGGGAAACTAGGAGCAGGGTTCGCATCGAAAGCAATCTTGCGATGAGGTCAGCATTGACGCGCCGAATTTCGCCGGTGTTGTGGAAATCGATGCCGTCGCGAACACCCAACGGTCTGGCACGAATGACGTTACCACTGACAACCGCGATATCGGCGCCATGCTGTGGTGAGTTGGTAGCGCCCATAGATAACATCGATTCAATATCAGAGCGTAATCTGCCGACAACCTCCTGTACGTGTGGAAGCATTTCTGCCGTCGTAATTCGAATACCCTCTGCAGATTCGCTGACGATACCTCGCCGGGCCAGGTTACGGTTAATCTGAGGCGTCGCACCGTACACAAGCACAATGCGAACGCCCAGCGAATGTAGCAGGACAATATCCTGGATGATGAGTGGAAAATTGTCGTGGCTCAACCCTGCACCATCCACATAGATGACGAAGGTTCGCCCTCGATGGGCGTTGATGTAGGGTGACGAATCCCTGAACCATTTGACGTGGCGCCGTGCGTGTTCTTTGTCTGACATGTGCGCTCTACAGGCAGTGAAACTGGACAAGTGTGCGAATGATATCAATTGCCCGTGGCACCTGCTTGGGTTCAACATACTCATTGGGTTGGTGAGCCTGGTTTATTGATCCCCCCACGCTGAGATTGAGAAATTGTGTCTGAAGGCTATGTAGGAAGGGATGAAAACGCTTCGATTGTCACGAGCATTGAAGATTGCCTAGGGTTAAACGACGATAGACGAGGCTGCCAGGGTTGCGCCCATCACGGGGCAATAGTTCAAACATCCTCGCGGTCGTGCGACAACGATGTAGAATAGGCGGTTTCGTAGATTTCGGTGTTTGGATATGTCACTGGCTGATAAGGATGGTGTCATCTGGCTTGATGGTGAACTGGTGCCATGGCGTGACGCGCGCGTCCACGTACTGACCCACACGTTCCACTATGGTCTTGGCGTATTCGAAGGTGTGCGTGCGTACGCAACAGTTCGGGGGCCGCTGATTTTTCGGTTGTATGAGCATACCGATCGTTTGTTTCGCTCTGCGCATATCCTCGGATTTCCGATGCCGTTTGAGAAAGAGGCGCTGAACGAAGCCCAACGGACAGTCGTGCGCGAAAATGGTCTGAGGGAAGCCTACATTCGCCCGATGTGTTTCTACGGTTCGGAGGAAATGGGATTGCGGGCAGAGAACCTGAAGCCTCATTGCATGATTGCCGCCTGGGAATGGCCCAACTACCTGACGCCAGAGGCTCGCATTCAAGGTATCAAGGTCAAGACGTCTTCCTATACCCGCCACCACGTCAACATTACGATGTGCAAGGCCAAGGCAAATGGGAACTACATCAATTCGATCCTGGCGCTTCGAGAGGCACAGGAAGCTGGGGCCGATGAGGCGATGCTGCTCGATAACGAGGGCTATGTTGCTGAAGGCTCAGGAGAAAACATCTTCTTGGTGGAAAATGGAGAGCTCGTGACCCCTGAGCTGACCTCCTGCCTCGAAGGTATCACTCGCGACTCAGTGATCACGTTAGCGCGTGATCTTGGTTATAAGATCACAGAACGGCGTATAACGAGAGACGAGGTATATGTTGCCGACGAGGCCTTTTTCACTGGCACTGCCGCTGAGGTATTGCCGATTTCTGAAGTGGACAGGCGTACGATTGGCTCTGGCGGACGAGGGCCAGTGACCGAACAACTACAAACAACCTATTTCGACCAGGTGATGGGTAAGCGAACGACCTACCCTGATTGGAATACGCAGGTCGACTGATCATACTTGGGTGATGTTTTCACCGGAGACCAATCAAGACGACGAAGCCGCGGGTATTCTTGTCGTCGGACCCGCTTGGGTTGGCGATATGGTGATGTCTCAGGTCCTCTACAAGCGATTGCGGCATCGTTTCCCTGATAGACCGATCGACGTATTGTTACCAAGGGCGACCTTGCCTCTTGTGAGCCGAATGGCTGAAGTCTCTAGGGGTGTAATGATGGACGCAGCGCATGGTGAACTGCGTTTGTCGTATCGTTATGGACTTGGAAGGCGTCTGTCTGAAAATGGATACCAGGATGCTATCGTGTTGCCTGGGTCTCTCAAATCTGCGCTATTGCCGGCTTTTGCCGGAATTCCTCGCCGGACTGGCTTCCTTGGCGAATATCGATACTTTTTGTTGAATGATGTTCGTTTTCTAAATGAGAAACTGCTACCACGGATGATTGACCGATTTCTGGTTCTTGCAGACCCTCCGACGGCAGATCCTGTGTGCGCGGTTGATGATTATCTGCCCCAATTAATGACGGATGCTGACCATCAGGCTGAGTTGGCAGTACGTTTTTCCATCCCGACAGACAAATCCTTGCTTGCGTTGTGTCCTGGCGCTGAGTTTGGTGAAGCTAAACGTTGGCCGGCGGACCATTTTGCAAATATTGCGAAGCGAGCCGTCTTGGCAGGCAATAGCGTTTTGATTCTTGGCGGACCCGGTGATGTCAAAATTGCAGAAACGGTCGTCGAGAAGTGCGGCGCTGATCCTCGCGTGATCAATCTGACAGGTGAGACAACGTTGTTGGACGTTGTCGATATACTTGCATTTTGTTCCAGCGCGGTCTGCAACGACTCGGGCCTCATGCATATTGCCGCCGCCGTTGGGACACCTCTGGTTGCCGTTTACGGGTCTACGACACCGAGCTTCACTCCTCCTCTCGACGCCAACGCGACCGTCATTGCGAAAGAGATGCCGTGTCGACCTTGCTTCAAACGAACGTGTCCACTTGAGCACATGGAGTGCCTGCGTGGTCTCAAACCTGAACAGGTTTGGCCTGAGGTAGATCGTCGTCTTCAGGTCGGTCAGCGTTGAGAGTTCTGGTGGTCAAGATGTCATCGCTCGGTGATGTCATCCACACGCTCCCTGCGATTTCAGACGCCGTGAGCCTTCGAGACGACATCCGTTTTGACTGGGTTGTTGAGGAGGCCTTTACCGCCATTCCTGATCAACATCCGGCCGTTGACCAAGTCATCCCGATCGGCTTGCGACGCTGGACTCGGCAGCTGCCACGGTCCGGAGGGCTTCGGGATGCATCCCGGTTTGTGAGGCGGCTGAGAGATGTTCGATATGACCTGATCATCGACGCTCAGGGTTTGCTGAAGAGTGCCGTTGTTGCAGGACTTGCTAGAGGAACGGTCGCGGGGCTTGATGGTCAATCAGCGCGAGAACCATTGAGTCGTCGTTTCTATCACGAAACTGTCAGTGTGCCTCGTTCTCAACATGCGGTAACGCGTGTTCGCCAGCTGTTTGCCCGCACACTCGGATATGAGGTACCAATTGGAGAACCGAATTATGGACTTGATCAGCGTGTTCCGCTCGAGCCAACTTGGCCGACTCGGGTAATGCTACTACATGGCACTACCTGGGAATCCAAACACTGGCCACGAGATTGTTGGCGGGAGTTGGCTCGTTCTTTGGGTGAATCGGATATTGAAGTTGTCTTGACCTCTGGAAGTGCAAAGGAAAAAGAGAGGGCAGAGTTCGTGGTGCGTGATCTGCCAAACGCTCGGTTATTGCCGCAGATGCCGCTCACGGACGTGATGCGCGAAATGGCGTTGTGTCACGGCGTTGTATCCGTGGACAGTGGTCTGGGGCACCTAGCTGTTGCGATGGAGAAGCCGGTTATCGGTATCTATGGTGCTACCAACTCGACGTTGACGGGGATGTATGGAAGGCAAGTGACTACTCTCGCAACCCGGCACTTGCCTTGTGCTCCTTGTCTTAGGAAAGACTGTCAGTTTTTACCTTTGCCTAATCGAAACGCTATCTTTCCGCCCTGTTACGAGCAGATTACACCTGAGCGAGTTGCGTCGACATTGGTTGGGGTCCTGTCAAGGTAGCGTACGGTGATTACCTACTATCAGACTGACGACCATCGATTCATCGATGCTTTTCCGCCGGGATCGCTGTTTATGCAGCTCCAGTCTGTTGAAGGCGAGGTGCACCGGGAACTCGCTGCGCGAAGAACCTTCAAGTTCACGCACGAAGACGCCGACTATTTCGCTAAGGTGCATTCGGGTGTTGGATGGCTTGAGATGATCAAGAACTGGATTAGATTTCGTGCGCCTGTCCTAGGAGCTGGGAATGAATGGCATGCGCTGCGACGTATGCAGGATGCGGGGTTGCTGGTACCTTCGCCAGTTGCACTCGAGGTTGATGGCTGGGACCCTGCGAGACAACATTCTGTCATCGTGATGGAAGCGCTGACCAAAACAGTGACGCTGGAGGACCTCGCGAAAGATCCGATCACACCGCGTGACCGTCGACGGTTGGTCATTCGACTGGCAAGTTACATTCGTTCGATGCACGCGTTGGGTGTGAACCATCGAGATCTCTACATCTGTCACTTTCATCTTGATCATGGCGACGTTAACGCGGCGTTGTACCTCATCGATTTTCATCGTGCGCAATGCAGAGATCACGTGCCGTATCGTTGGCTTGTAAAGGATTTGGGTTCACTGTTGTTTTCGTCATTCGGCGCTGGTTATACGCGGATGGACCTTCTTTGCTTCATTCGACGGTACTCCGGCAAACCATTGAAAGACGCCTTGAAAATGGACCAGCTTTTTTGGCGAGATGTGCTCAAACGTGCACAGTGGCTGGGACACCGTGAAGGTGCTCCTTTGCCAGACTGGTTAACGGGATGATGAGCATCGCGGGAAATGGGGAGAATATTGGCTGGCGTCGGATGTGACTACGAGTGAATCCAGTGTCTTCAGTTCATTTGAATGAATCGCAAACTTGCAGGGCTAAGCTGTTAACGCGACGAGGATGTCGTACCTGAAGCGCGTCATCTTTGACGGAAAGGTCTAATACTCGAAGTTTACCATCTTGCTGGATAAGACTGTCGCCGCTTCTTTGGTCGTTCTAGGTTTGCCGACGAATGGCAGAATCAACGCTACTTCGAGGTGCTGAACGTACCAACCGCGAGACTCGTTGCATTTGTTGAAACACAATATAGACGGGGCGGCATCGTCACAGAGGAAGTCACAGACAGTGTTGACTTATGGACGCTGGCCCAATAGTCATCGCATGTGTTCAACGACCGGAGATGGTGTGCTCAGGTCATGTGGGAGCTGGCGAATAGCACAAGCTCCTTACATGATGCGGGGTCTCTCACTTTGATTGGAGTAGCGGAACATTCTTGCCACCAAAGTCGATCCGGATGTACGCATCGTTAATTGTCCTCTGGGGCGAATATTCAGGAAATCAGCACCGCTTTATCGAAGTGGTGTCATTAAGGATCTTGCCAGCATGGATTGGGTTGCCCGCTTCTATGTTAATTGCAGCCGTCGGCCCCGTTTCTTCTTGCACTACAGAAAGCACAGCACGTACATAGGTGACGACAAACGGCTGCTCCGGGCCATTTTACGCTTTTTACGCGGTCGTCGGTGATCGTGGTTTTATGGCTTCTTCAGGGTCACGGCGTTTTAGGCTCTGTACACAATGGATTTTGGGGCGATTACTGTGCATGGTATTCTGATCAGCGACGATCGCGCCCATTGGCGGACTGAAGCACCATGATCGAGTTAACGACACAAGATATCTGCTTGGCAGGTCGGTCACTGCAGGTTCCGTTCGCATTTGAGGGGCGTTTCGGATCAGACCAGTGCCGAATCACTGTAGAAGAGATACTACGCATCCTCCCGGGTAAACGGCTGGTTGCACGCGCAACGAGGGGAGACGGAGACGGACACCCGTTGTTGATCAAGCTGTATCTGGGGCGCTCAGCTAAACGGTACGCTCGTCGTGAGGTGCGCGGAAGCACATTGATTCAGGAATCATCAATCCCAACCCCGCGTCTGCTCTGGCAGGGAGAAACGGATATCAGTGCAGGTAATTTGCTGGCATTTGAGTTTCTGGAAGATGCCGTGAGTCTTCAATCTGACTGGCAGGCCACCTTGTCTCGTTCGGATCACCTGGACATCCTGCATGAAGCGATGAGTATGTTGGCGCAAATGCACAGCAAAGGCGTCATTCAGCGAGATATTCATCTGGGGAACTTTCTGCGCGTGGGAAAGCGGCTCTACATGATTGATGGTGGACATGTCGAGAGGCAGGGTAGCGGGCCACTGTCCAGCTCGGACAGCATTGCTAATCTTGCTGAATTTTTCACACAATTTTTTCCGCGTTACGATCCACTGATTCCGCTGGTGTTTCGTGATTACCAGCGCGAGAGAGCCTGGCAGGAGCGGGAGTCCGAACTCGCTCGTTTGGATAATGCACTGTCCAAACAGCGAGAAGCTAGAAAGCGTGGTTACTTGAGGAAAACGTTGCGGGACTGTACGCAATTCGCTTGCGAGTCGACCTTCAATAGATTTGTCGTTTGTGACCGCAGGCTGCTCACCCAAGATATGAGAAAGCTGTTGTCCAGACCGGATTACTGGATGGATCGTGGTCAGAATCTGAAGCGTGGCGGTTCTGCGACGATAGTCAGGGTTCAGGTCGGCAGGCATGATCTCGTCGTGAAGCGCTATAACCTAAAAGGAGCACTACACCGGTTGAAACGTGCGATTGGCCTGAGTCGAGCACGGCGATCGTGGGTGAATGCGTGGCGTATGGAGTTTCTGGGAATTCCGTCGGTCAAGCCCGTTGCGATGATCGAGGAAAAGGTGGGCCCCTTCCGAGGGCGGGCCTATTTTGTTTCAGAGTACGTTGCGGGTACCGATGCACTGGCAACGATCAAAACCAGCCGAGAACCTAATGATCAGATGGCTGCGATCTCATCGCTTCTCCAGGATTTGTCAGACAGCCGGATCAGTCATGGTGACATGAAGGCGACGAACTTCATGATGTCGGAACGAGGTCCGGTGCTCTTGGACCTCGATGCCATGAAGGAACATCATGATGTCATCAGTTTCAGGCGTGCGTTCAGACGCGACCTCAAACGTTTCATGAAAAACTGGCGGGATCGACCTGAGCTCGCGAACCAGTTTCGTGGATTATTGGCTGATCTGGATGCATGATCGGGTTGGCCGTCGGTCCAACGGCAATGTGATGCACCTACCATGAATGTCCTACAGATTTGCCATGACGCCAAAGGCCCATTTGTCGATATCTGCCGGCAATATGCGGGAGCGTTACCTAGAGATCGAATAACCACAGTATATCTCTGTGGCGCCAATGATCAGACAGTGGCTCATGAGACAGGCGGTGATAAGGTCCTGTTTTTCGAGCTTGATTCTTCTTCCCTGCGGGGTATCAAGTGGACGGCGCTGACTCGATTGGCAGCGGTCATGCATGAAGGCAAATTCGATGTTGTTATTGCGCATCGCTACAAATGTATCTATCTGGCGGGTGTGCTCAGCTATCTCTATCGACCGCGTGCATTACTCGGCGTTGTACACGAACACAAGGTGTTCCAACGGCCAACGCGGTCATTGTTTGTCCGGTTATGGTGTCGTCATCTGCGGCTGGTCGCCGTGTCTAACTCTGTTGCACGAGATATTGAACGATTCTGCGGTGCATTGCCGGAAAGATTGTTCACAATGCATCATGCCGTCCGTGAAGATCTTGTGGATGCCCTACTTCATCGCAAAGAAGCGCGTACAGCACTAGAGCTCTCGGTGTCGGGTCTCGCGCTTGTCTCTATCGGTCGTCTGGTGAACAAAAAAAACCATAGGTTGTTGCTCGACGCGCTGCATCAAGTCCCGGACGATATCCATTTGTCGATTATTGGTGACGGACCACTTCGGTCGTCACTTGAGGCGCAGGTTGAGCAGCTAGGTTTGTCCGAACGCGTCGTATTTCACGGTCATAAGCCGTCCGCATCCCGATATCTAAAGGCTTTTGATGGTCTGGTCCTGGCCTCCGGGCACGAAGAGGCTTTTGGTATGGTGTTACTGGAGGGTAGTGCAGCAGAACTGCCTGTCCTTTGCAGCAATGCAGGAGGACCCTCTGAACTGGGGATCGCCGATCTTCTGTTTGAGAGTGGCAACGCAAATTCTCTGGCGGCTGAGATTATGAAGCTCAAGCATGTGATACCCCAATCTGCCGACGAAAGACTGCGGAACTTTACCCCGGATGTTTTCGCCCGCAGAATGTCTGAAGTAATGAACTCAGTCATCATAGGATAGCCGCACAGGTTTGCCGTACGAGAAACGCATGAACCCACCTAATTTTTTAACAGTTTTGCCTTCGTTTGACGGGGCGAGCGTCTTGACCATCGGTGATGTCATTCTCGATCAGTACTGGATTGGCGATGCGAGCCGTATTTCCGCAGAGGCGCCAGTACCCATTGTCACGATTGAAGAAAGGGAGGCTCGCTTGGGTGGTGCAGCCAACGTGGCATTGAATGTCGCCACGCTGGGTGGACGGTCAGCTCTTATTGGCCTATGTGGTGATGACGAAAATGCGTCGATTTTGGAGGCTAAATGCAAAACCGCAGGGATCAACCCGTCTCTGGTTCGTCTTCATGATTACCCCACCATCACGAAACTGCGGATCATGAGTCGGCAACAACAACTGATTCGTGCAGATGATGAGGAAACGTTCCCCCCGACTGAAGCTGAGCTCGTCGCCAAATATCACGCGGCTGCTGCCGGGTATAACGCTGTTGTTCTCTCAGACTATGATAAAGGCACGCTGTCTGATCCCCGGATGTTAATTCGCGCGGTCCTGGACGATAGAAAACTTGTCCTGGTGGATCCGAAGTACAAGAATTTTGAATGCTATAGAGGCGTCACAATGCTCAAGCCGAACTTGAAAGAGTTTGAGGCGGCCGTCGGAGAATGCCGCGATGAATCAGATATGCGGAATAAAGCGCTCTCATTGATTGAACAACTCGAGCTCGGGGCGTTGTTGGTGACGCGTCATAGTGATGGGATGACGCTCTATTGTGATGGTGAAAGCCACCACCTGCCCGCACGCAAACGGGAGGTCTACGACGTCACGGGAGCGGGTGACACGGTTATCGCAATCATGGCGTCGGCGATGAGTGTTGGTGCTACGATGCTCGAGGCGATTGATTGGGCCACTTATGCTGCAGGCATCGTTGTGACTCAGTCGGGAACGACTAGCGTAAGCGAAGCGGAACTACGTCTTGAGATGGCGAACGCACTGAGTGTCGGAAAAGGCATGATGTCGGCGCATCAGTTGAAGGATGTCGTGGCTGATGCGCGACGACAGGGAGAAAGAATCGTCTTTACGAATGGTTGTTTTGACATTCTCCATGCTGGCCACGTTTCTTACCTTGAGGAAGCGAGGCAGCACGGTGACCGGCTGATTGTAGCGATCAATGATGATGATGGCGTTACTCGTCTAAAGGGGTTCGGACGACCAATCAATCCTGTCGATCGACGGATGACGATGTTGGCTGGCCTAGAAGCTGTCGACTGGGTGACGTCGTTCTCAGAAGACACGCCAGAAGCACTTCTGGCTGAACTCAAGCCAGACGTCCTCGTCAAAGGCGGTGACTATCAGGCTCACGAGGTTGTGGGCGCCGACATCGTTCTTAACTACGGTGGAGATGTAAAGGTCCTGCAACTGGTGCAGGGAACTTCGACAACTCTTATCGCAGAGAAGATCCGTTCGCTGTAATGACCTGTGCAATGGTCGCGACATTGGCGGCAAGATGAGATGGGTTGATCGTGCCCACGATGACGCTCGACATCGATGTGGCCATCAGAAAGCGGAGGTACTCATCGGGTGAACCGCTGTGGCCGCTTTGCAAGCCTTTCTTGATCATCACACCCCGGCTTGAAGCGTGCGCGGCATCCAGGACGGCCTGCTGTGTTGTATCCTGCTGGTGATAGGCGATCATCACGACATCGTAATCTTCGACTGCAAGCAGCCCTGCAGGGGTCGACTTAGTTGATGCGCCGATCGCGCGAATTAGTCCGCGTTCCTTTAGTTTGCTGAGCGCGGTTAATGCTTCAGAGGATAGGGTCGAGAGGTCGTCATCTGGAAGGTGAAGAAGCACAACGTCCAGGTAATCTGTTGCAAGTCGCCGGAGGCTCTGTTCGACACTATTGGTCAGACCCTCTGGCGAGAAATCGAATGATGATTTTTGACCGTCGAAGTACTCACCCGCTTTTGTACAGATGACCCATTGATGCCTGTTGGACAGGATTGCTCCTAGGCGGGACTCACAGTTGCCGTAGGCGGGCGCTGTGTCGATGAGATTGATGCCGAGGTCGTAAGCAAGAGCCAGCAGATTGGCGACGTCCCGATCATTTGGAATTTTAAATGAGCGTGGATATTTTACGCCTCGGTTCCGGCCCATCTTGACCGTCCCAAGCCCGATCGGAGATACGTGGCAGTTGTCAAAAAGCGGACGGTAGGTGGTGTCAGTTAACCACAACATATCAGGCGGATTAACGTTAACCAAAGGGCATTCTCGCTATCTTTGCGACTTCCAGTTCTGGGAGCGTGCTGCTCGTATTACCAGCGATTAGAGGCTTGATGTGAGACAGCGCGAAGTCAGCCATGAGGGGTGCCAGCGTCAGTTTTGTCGGCCAGCACACTATCGCATTGCCTACTTTTTCGACGAATGGACTGTCTGGTAATCCGCCCGATAACTGATCCGGCTCGGCACGGTCGATGTCCAGCGTATCGAACGTACATCCATCAAACGACAGCCAGGGGAACAATTCGACGAGCTCAGAGCGAGTGAACGACACCTGCTCGGGATCCGACCTGGTTGTGCCTGTCTCAGCCAGGGCGCCACCCAGATACCAGGTTGTACCAGCATCCGATTCGTGGGACGTGATCGTCACTCTCGGTTTTGTGCCGGACAGTGGACTCGCTACGTGTGCATACAGTGCAGGCAGGTCACCGGTCACAATGGCTTGCTTTAACGGCCTGCGTTGCATTTTTACGTAAGCCAATGGGGAATCTGCAATCAGGGCATCGTTACCTGCGCCTGCACAAAACACATAGCAATCAGCCGTAATGTGCTCGCCGTTGCAAAAGAGTGAAGTGATCTGACCATTGTGAACACCATCAACCTTGGCCGAACCTCTAAAACATCGATGGGCACAGGTCGACGTCAATGCATTGAGTATTGAGGGTACATTCAGGACGACATCCTGAAGCTGGTAAACGCTACCTGAAAAATCGTTGTGGCGAAGAGCCTCGGGGTAGTAGTCGCGTGAGCATTTTTCGGCGCGGCCCACGATCATGCGACTGCCGAGAAATGCGGTCAGTCGATTGGCCATACCACCCGGACTGAATAGATAGTAGTGATCGGAACTTGTCTCGGCGCCGCGAAGATCGACAGCTCCCTGTCCTCTAAGACAGGCACGCCAGAAATCTGGCATGTGGGCAAGCGATTCTCCCAACCCATCGCGACCCGCGTGGAGTTGGTATTTGAGACCACCGTGAATCATGCCTTGGGAGGCGAGCGTCTGTCCTGCCCCCAGGCCCTCTGCTTCAAACAGCCAGGCATTAATACCGAGGTCGCTTAGAATTCGCAGCAACCAGACACCAGCGATGCCGCCGCCGACAATTGCGACTGACACATGTTTTGCCTCTCCAGACATACCGGGAGTATAGACTGTTCCCCTGGAAACAGATGTACCGATCTACCGGGTACGTTAAGCTGAGGAAGATGTCCCGTCTTCTCTATACGTTACTTTTTTACTTTTTTATGCCGCTAATCCTGATGCGACTCCTCTGGATGTCACGAAAAGAACCCTTATACCGTTACCGGATACGAGAGCGTTTCGGTTGGGTCTCGAATTCAGAACTTCAAGGTGACAGCAGATCGCTCATCTGGGTGCATGCTGTATCGGCAGGTGAAACGAATGCGGCGGCAACGCTTGTGCGTCGACTAACCGACAAGGGCCATCGCGTTTGGTTGACGAATACAACAGCAACCGGTCGGCAACGCGTGCGATCGTTGTTTGGTGATCACTGTCTGCATTCTTTCGTCCCCTACGATCTACCGGATGCGTTGTCTCGCTTTTTTAATCGGGTTCAGCCCAGCCTGCTGATCCTGATTGATACAGAGCTTTGGCCCAATATGATCCATGTCGCCGAACGTCGAGGGGTTCCTGTGGCATTGGTTAATGGACGGATATCAAAGGCATCACATTTGCGATATCGCCGTATTCAGGCACTGGTGAAGCCGATGCTGGGCGCTTTGTCCTTGGTCGCGGTGCAGTCTGCGGCCCACCGTGAACGGATGCTTGCACTTGGTGCCCGAGAGGAATGTGTGCATGTTACGGGCAGTATTAAATTTGATGTGGAATTACCGCCAGACCTGGGCGAGGGCACTCGATTGTTTCGACGGTTTTCGCAGGATCGGCCCGTGATGTTAGGCGCAAGTACCCATTACGGTGAAGAGACTGCATTGTTGACGGCTTTCGTTGCTGCACGAAGAGCTTGTCCTACGCTTCTTCTCGTACTTGCGCCGCGCCATCCAGCGCGCGCCGATGCAGTTCACGCTGAGGCGGCTCAACATGGTTTTTCGTGTAT
The DNA here is from genome assembly GCA_913049815.1 of uncultured Gammaproteobacteria bacterium. Lineage (GTDB taxonomy): Bacteria > Pseudomonadota > Gammaproteobacteria > Pseudomonadales > Azotimanducaceae > UBA7451. The sequence goes on along the minus strand of CAJWYI010000007.1, from coordinate 17,238 downwards.
TCGGAGAACAGAATTAGAGCACCCACAGGAGATAACGACATCGGATGTGTTGCTCGTCGATACGATTGGAGAGCTGTTGTTTTGCTATGGCATCGCAAATGTAGCTTTTGTTGGTGGCAGTCTCGCAAGGGTTGGCGGTCATAATCCAATTGAAGCGCTGTTGCTCAAGGTGCCGGTTATGATGGGGCCCCACCTGTGGGATATTCAGGATATCGCGGACCAGTTGTTGTCAGCGGGAGCGATGTTTGGTGTTAAAGATGCCAATCAATGCGCTGAATTTGCGCGCCGAATGCTAACGGATAATTCCGGCCGCGATGAAGTTATACTTCGAGCGGAACAAATTATGGATGCTAATCGTGGCGCCCTCGACAGAACCGTAGAGTTACTCGAGGAGGTCCGAGCAGAGCAGTGAGCTTTCGTTTTATGATCTCATGCGCACGTTTTGTGGTACGCTAGCTTCGCTGAAATCAGAAATACGCTACCCCCTTTCGGAGGAACTACAGGCGCTCCTAAGGCCCTCTTGAAACACTTGGTGAAAAGACGTCGCTACATACCGGATCTAGCTTCTGACATGGCCGAATGTGATGCCAATTACGTTCGGTTGTCGCGCCTGTTTCCCGATATGCGTGAACAGGATAGCCGCCATTTTGCGATCGAAGGCGTGACAGACGACGGTGACGAGGTTCGTATCGACATCCGTGAACGGTGTCCGTTTACCACGATGTTGTCGGTTCAGGTCAACAATGGTGATGAACATTCCTGGGTACGTTGGCCTGAACTTGAGGTGCGTGTCTACCACGATGTCGCGTCAGCGGAGGTCATCAGTTTTCAACGTCAACGGCATTTTCGTTATCGTTATGAACTCCCCAATGATCAGATGTATCAGCCGGACGAGAAGTCTCAGATCAATCGCTTCCTCGGGGAGTTGCTAAGCTTCTGTCTGGCGAACGGTCGGGCAGTTGAGTCGATGCAATTCGATTCATGAAGAGCGATGAGTGAGCGGGAGTCAAACAGCTGCCTGATATGAGCCAGAATTGGTCTGTAAACACGTTCATCCGCAAACCCGTGCCCCATTTTATGGTGGCCCCCTTTCCCGACGTCGTGCACTGTCAATTGTGGCTGATCCGCTTGGAGTTCCAACATGCCAAGTAAGCTCTACCAGGCCGATTCGATCGAGGTATTGAAGGGACTTGATCCTGTACGAAAACGACCGGGGATGTACACGGATACCTCAAGGCCGAATCATCTCGCGCAGGAAGTGATCGACAACAGTGTTGATGAGGCCCTTGAAGGGGCCGCCACGGAAATCAGGGTCACGTTGAGAAAGGACGGAGCGATGAGCGTCAGTGACGATGGGCGTGGTATGCCCGTCGACGTCCACAAGGGAGAAAAACTTCCGGGTGTCGAGGTGATCCTGACGCAATTGCATTCGGGTGCGAAATTCAATTCGGAAAACTACAAGTTTTCAGGTGGATTGCATGGTGTTGGAGTCTCAGTGGTCAATGCGTTGTCCTCGGAGTTTGAAGTGTTCATCAGACGAGATGGCAATCTGCATCACATGGTGTTTAAGAACGGGAAGAAGACCCAAAAGCTTAAGGTCGTAGACAAAGTAGGGAGGCGCTCGACGGGTACGTTGATAACGTTCAAACCTGACCCTGCCTACTTTGATTCCCCTAAATTCTCGACCCGGGAACTGACGCATCTTCTGCGAGCCAAGGCTGTCTTGTGCCCGGGTCTCAAGGTGGTGTTTGTTGATGAGACAGCAAAGAAAGGTGAAAACAAACACGAGTGGTGCTACGAGGCTGGACTGACCGACTACCTTTCCACGGAATTGCAGGGCTTTATTGTGCTACCAGAGTTGCCGTTTGATGGATCACTGGCGGCGATAGAAGAAGCGGCGGACTGGGCGGTCCAATGGTTGCCCGAAGGTGGCGATTTAATCACAGAGAGCTATGTCAATCTCATTCCCACGGTTCAAGGTGGCACACATGTGAATGGCTTGCGGAATGGCCTCCTGGAGGCGCTCCGTGAATTCTGCGAATTCCATAATCTATTACCGCGTGGCGTCAAGATCAGTGCTGATGATGTTTGGGATCGATGCAGCTATGTGCTGTCCGCCAAATTGTTGGACCCTCAGTTTTCATCCCAGACAAAGGTCAGGCTAACCTCTAGGCAGGCGGTCACTTTCATATCGGGTGTTGTGAAGGATCGATTCAGCCTGTGGCTCAGTGAGCATGTGGCGGATGGTGAAGCCATTGCTGAGATGGCGATTGAAGCCGCTCAAACAAGGTTGCGCGCGGGTAAAAAGGTTGAACGAAAAAAAATCACTTCAGGTCCTGCGCTGCCCGGGAAGCTCGCAGACTGCACATGCGCGGACGCGATGGAAGGTGAGCTTTTTCTTGTAGAAGGAGATTCGGCCGGCGGGTCTGCGAAGCAAGCTCGAGATCGCGAAAACCAGGCGATCTTGCCTCTTCGAGGCAAGATCCTGAACACCTGGGACGATGAGTCTACTCAGATCCTGAGTTCCCAGGAGGTCCACGATATTGCTGTGGCCGTCGGTGTCGATCCTGGGAGTGATAATCTTAAGGGATTGCGCTACGGCAAAGTTTGCATTCTCGCGGATGCGGATTCCGATGGGCTGCACATTGCGTCATTACTGATTGGATTGTTTGTTCGGCATTTTTCGGCACTGGTCAAGTCGGGTCATGTGTTTGTCGCAATGCCGCCTTTGTTTCGGATCGATGTGGGAAAGGACGTGTTCTATGCGCTCGATGAAGATGAACGGCAGGGTGTCTTGAAGCGAATTGAAGCAGAAGGTAAGAAAGGTCGCGTTGTCGTCAGTCGATTCAAGGGTCTCGGTGAGATGGATCCGTCGCAGTTACGAGAATCGACGATGGCCTCAGACACTCGGCGGCTGGTGCAACTGACTATGGAGTCTGAGCCGAAAGCGCTGAAAATCCTGGACATGTTGTTGTCGAAGAAGCGAGCTGCTGACAGGAAGATCTGGCTGGAAAAGAAGGGCGATCAGGCAGAACTGGTTTAGATTCTAGGCCACACTGCGTGTGCAGACATCTGGATGGTTGGCTCTATCTCGTCTTTTGGAAAGAATTGCTATGAGTGAGTTTGAGCATGAAACGCAGTCACTCGGTGATTACACCGAGAAGGCGTTTCTGAATTATGCAATGTATGTCATCAATGATCGTGCATTGCCCCATATCGGCGATGGTTTGAAACCCGTGCAGCGTCGCATCATCTACGCAATGTGGGCGCAGGGCCTGAATGATGGCGCCAAACATGCGAAGTCCGCGCGAACAGTGGGTGAGGTCATTGGCAAATATCATCCTCACGGTGAGCAGGCGAGCTATGGCGCTATGGTGCTAATGGCGCAGCCATTCAGCCATCGCTACCCGCTGGTGGATGGCCAGGGAAACTTCGGCTCTCCTGATGATCCCAAGTCCTATGCGGCTCAACGGTATACAGAAGCAAAGCTTACGAAGTTCTCGCAAGTCCTACTGTCGGAACTTCGTCAGGGAACAACGGACTGGGCTCCGAATTTTGACGGTACGCTTGAAGAACCCGTGACGTTGTCTTCGCGTTTGCCAAACGTGTTACTGAATGGCGGTACAGGTATTGCGGTGGGGATGGCAACAGACATTCCTCCCCATAATCTGAATGAAGTTGCGACCGCATGTATACGCTTACTGGACAAACCTCGTTCAACCGTCGCTGATCTGATGGAACACATTCAGGCGCCGGACTTTCCGACGGGTGCTGAGATTATTTCAGAACGATCCGATCTGTTGACCATGTACGAGGCGGGCCGCGGAATGGTGCGAGCCCGCGCCACCTATGAGATCGAGGAGGGTGAGATCGTGATCACGGCTCTACCTTATCAAGTGTCTGGTAGCCGTGTTCTGGAGCAGATCGCAGCACAGATGCAGGCGAAGAAACTTCCAATGGTCGTGGATCTTCGGGATGAATCGGATCATGAAAATCCGACACGTATGGTGATTGTGCCAAAGTCGAATCGCGTCGATGTCGAGCTCCTTATGAGCCATCTCTTTGCCAGTACGGACCTTGAACGAAGCTTCCGGCTCAATTTCAACGTCATCGGATTGAACGGACGGCCCGAGGTCAAGTCGCTCAAAGACATGCTGTCAGAGTGGCTGACCTTTCGAACCGATGTGGTCCTCAAGCGCCTACAATTTAGATTGGACGCGATCAATGAGCGGCACCATATTCTCGAAGGTCTTTTAATTGCGTATCTGAATCTGGACGAAGTGATTCACATTATCCGTACGGAAGATGCGCCCAAAGAAAAGCTAATGGAGAAGTTTAAGCTGAGTGAGATCCAGGCTAATGCAATTTTGGATCTCAGATTACGTCAACTGGCGCGCCTCGAAGAAGAAAAGATCACGGCAGAACAGATGGAACTTAACGGCGAGCGCAGTGAACTCGAAAAGACCATCAATTCCAAAGCCAGGCTGAAGACGCTCATAAAGAAGGAAATTGTTGCGGATGCCGAAACCTTTGGCGATGAACGTCGGTCTCCTCTGGTGTTTCGTGAGGAAGCAAGGGCATTCAGTGAAAAAGATCTGATCTCGACTGAACCGGTGACCGTGGTGTTGTCGGAGAAGGGCTGGGTTCGCTCTGCCCGTGGTCACGAGATCGATCCGACCGAGCTTAGTTATCGGAGCGGCGATTGTTTCTTGTCGGCGGGCCGTGGTCGCAGTAACGAAGATGCGGTATTCCTGGACACCACTGGCCGCGCCTATCGACAACCCGCGCACGGTTTACCCTCTGCCAGAGGTCAAGGTGAGCCACTGACCGGCCGATTAAATCCGCCTCAAGGCGCTTCGTTTGTTGGCGTTGCGATCGGAGAGTCTACACAGCAACTATTGATTGCGAGTGATGCTGGCTATGGATTTATTGTCACCCTGGGAGATATGGCGACCAAAAACAAAGCAGGCAAGACCCTGTTGTCTTTGCCAAAGGGAGCGCTTTCATTACCACCGGTCCCTGTGACTGACATCGAAAACGCTTTGGTCGCTGCGTTCAGCAGCGAAGGTCGGCTGTTGGTCTTTCCGCTGTCAGATCTGCCAACACTGGGTCGAGGGAAAGGTATCAAGATCATCAATATTCCCTCCGCGCGGGTTGTTGATCGATCTGAGATCATGCAGCACGTCGTAGTGCTGGCGCCGGATGAATCCATTGCCATTTTAAGTGGTAAGCGGACGTTGAATCTGAAATCGTCGGATCTGAAGCATTATCGCGGCGAAAGGGCCCGCCGTGGGCTCAAGCTGCCGCGTGGATTCCAAAAAGTTGATGGCGTGAGTGTCGTCTGACAGCGGTTCAAGGATCGGTCAGCGACACAAGACGTTGACGGATGGCATTTTGAAATGCGCTTGACGAACCAACCATCATCATGGCTTGCCCGTTGGGCAACGCTGTGTGAGAGAAGGAAGAGAGTTGCACGCCGAGCGTATCAGGAACACGGGGTGCCAATGTGTGACTGATCAGAATTTCCCCCCGTGCGATGGCGGTCAGATAATTGGTGAATTTCCGTGCCTCTGTAAACTGACCGCCAGCGACATGGCAATCCTTGCAGTAGTGAAGTGCAAAGTTTGCAGAGTGGGGTCTGGGCCTTGCGGCAACCAGTTCCATCAATAGCGCTGCACAGCACACCGCATCCTGTTCGTGCTGATCGCTTTGAAAGAGTAGTTCCAGGTCACCGGACTCAGCCATCGTGAGGTCTCCGCGATACGAGGAGACCGCAGAGGCTAGAAGCTCGATGATTTCACTATCCAAATTCACGGGAATAGGCCGCACGACCATCAACGTGCCATCTTTGCGAAGAAAGGGTGGATCAGAGGCTGTGGCAACCCCATCAGGGGATGCCAAGGGCGGGGTGGAGGGTGCCACGTGGTGTCGGGGTAGATCGGGGTACAACCAGAACATGTTGGTATCTCTTAGCTTTATCACTACTAACATGATCATCGCGCCGATCATCAGCTGGGTTGCGATCAACGTCAGCAAGGGTTCAAAAACAGCGTTTCCTGGTTGATGACCCAGCCCTATCTCAAGTCGACCGATAACGGAATGCTGGTATGAAATGCGTTGGCTGTATTGCGGCAGATTAGGGGTCGGTGTACCCGCCTGCGTGATTAACGTGTTGCTGTTGTTGTACACCGCAGCATAGATCACGAGGTCCTTACTGCCAGTCAAGAGATCATTCAGCATCACGGCGACGGTCAGATGTTCACCACGGACCATCGGCTCACGAATTGAAAGAGCGAGTTGTGCACTAATTGTTTCGCCCATGAGTTCGGTACGGGCAGTCTCCGCGCTTGATAGCTGATACCAGAGCAACAGATTGCCTGCGACAACGACGAGAATAAACGGGCAAAGAATCAGGAGCCAGGAACGGTTGCGAGCTTGAGATTGCGCTATTGCCATCAATGGGTGCTTTGGCTGACACACGGAGACAACGTATCGCTTGCTGCCGTGTTGGCGAGAATATCAGTCAGATGTCTTCAGCAGCGAAATCGTAGTCGAGCGCTTCGAGCAGCTGAGAGACATAGAATCCCGAGATAAAGTTGACACCAGACATCCATAGCATCTGAAGGACCGTTAGTGATTTGTCCAGAATCGGCAATCTGACTGGGTCTTTCTTGATCATATGTCGGTTTCCCCCGTCCGCAGTTTAGCACGCCACTTTTAGGCCGCTCCCATAATCTAGATCATTTGGAATTCAGGGGAATGGACTCCTTGGCGCCTGCGCCGGGTAATTCACGGACCAGTTTGGGCACGAGGTACCCTGGGAGTTGCCTGCTCATCTCAGTCAACAGATCTCGTCCATCGTCCGCGGGGACTTCAAAGTGGTGTGTGCCAGTCACAGGGTCGAGCAGATGCAGATAATATGGCAGGACACCGGCATGGAACAATCGTCGTGAGAGATCACTCAGATTATCGGCATCATCATTGACGTCCTTTAGCAGGACAGATTGGTTCAGCAAGGTAGCTCCTGCCCTGGTCAGCCGATGTGCGGCATCAGTGACTTGTTGGGTCATCTCGTTGGCATGGTTGGCGTGGATAACCACGACCACCTTTAATGAAGTCTTGCTGATCCACTCGACCAGTTCCGGGCAGACTCTTTGTGGGACCACGACCGGCAGCCGGGTGTGCAGCCGCAGTGTGTCCACATGATCAATTGACGCCAATTGGTGTGCGATCCATGAGAGTAGCTGGTCGTTCGCGACCAGGGGGTCACCACCACTCAAAATGACTTCTCGAATGTCCGGTTTTGAGCGTATGTAGCCGACGATATCCTGCCAGTCACTTCTGTTGATCCTGAACGTGTCGTAGGGGAAATGTCGACGGAAGCAATACCGACAGTGAATAGCGCAGGCAGCCGTGGTGATGACGAGAACCCGGCCCTCATACTTGTGGAGCACACCCTTGATCGGTGCCTTCGTCTGCTCGTCAAGAGGATCCGTTACGTACCCACCGACGACATCGAGCTCGTCGCGCAAAGGAAGGACCTGTCGCAACAGAGGGTCGTCAGGATCCCCGGGGGTCATGGCGGCAAGGTAAGGCCATGGGACGAGTACGGGGAAAGGGGTGTCTACGGATGATGATGGCAGTCTAAGTGCCGTCAGCAATGTTTCGCTATCACGCACGGCATGAGACAAGTGCCATTGCCAGGGCTGGCTCTGCCAACCATGCTCTCGAAGCGGTATCATGGCGCTTTTTCCTGAACGGGTACATTAATGCCGACCTATTCTACCAATGAATTCAGATCAGGGCTGAAGGTGATTCTTGAAGGGGATCCCTGTTCGATTCTGGAGAATGAATTTGTCAAACCGGGCAAAGGACAGGCGTTTAATCGTGTCAGGTTGCGTAACCTGTTGTCGGGTCGGGTCTGGGAAAGGACGTTTAAGTCCGGTGAGTCCATCGAAGGTGCTGACGTTATAGACCTTGATATGGAGTACCTTTATGCGGATGGCGAATACTGGTACTTCATGAAGACAGACGACAGTTACGACCAGTTGCCGGCTGGCAAGAATGCGGTCGCCGATGCACTGCAGTGGCTCAAAGAGCAGGATCTTTATACGGTAACGCTCTGGAATGGAGATCCAATCAGTGTCACGCCGCCAAATTTTGTCGAACTAGAAGTAGTGGAAACCGATCCAGGCTTGAAAGGTGACACTGCCCAGGGGGGCACCAAGCCAGCGACCTTGTCGACGGGTGCTGTCGTCAAGGTCCCGTTATTCATCAATCAAGGTGAAGTGATCCGGGTTGATACCCGCACGGGTGAGTATCAGAACCGGGTGAAGTGACCGGGGGATCCGCGATTGAGATGACATTAAGCGGAACGTGGACATCAGTCGAACGGACCTACGTTTTCAGGTACAGCCGAAATGGAACTGACCGACCGTCTCAATGAGCGTGCGTCGCTGCTTGCGGTCATGCGCGAATACCTGAGCGGTCATCAATGCGTGGAAGTGACGACACCCGTATTGAGGTCTTTTGGTGTGACCGATCCGTTCATTGCCAGCATTGCGGCTTTCCACGGAAACGACGCAATGGGGTTCTTGCAGACGTCGCCCGAATACGCCATGAAGCAGCTGCTATGTCTTGGTAGTGGTGACATCTGGCAAATGGGTCCCGCGTTCAGGGGTGGTGAATCAGGGCGACGTCATCGTTCAGAGTTCACGATGCTTGAATGGTATCGCTGCGGCTGGTCGTTGTCGCAGTTAATGGAAGAAGTCCTCGCTCTGATGAATGTATCAGCCAGTTGTCTATCCTCGGTGGCTGACGATGTCGGTTCAATGCTATCGGCATCGGTTGTTCACACGACCTACCGTGCTTTGTTCGAGGAACGATTCGGAGAGAATCCCCATCGCCTGGATCGTGAAGCGCTCATTCAACTATCCCGACAAGAATTGGGATCGCTGGCTCAACACATTCACGTAGCCACTGGTCGATCCGGCTACCTTGATGCCTTGTTTTCCCAACGGGTCGAACCCGAGTTGGTCGTGCCAACTTTTGTGACGGAGTTCCCGGTCGAACAGGCCGCATTGGCGAAAGTATCAGTACGAGAAGGCGACAGGGTGGGGATGCGATTCGAACTCTACTGTCGAGGTGTTGAACTGGCTAACGGCTATGAAGAATTAGGCGATCGACGCGCATTGACGTTGCGGTTTGAGGAAAATAATCGTTCACGCAAGCGGCTCGGTCTTCCTGAGATGACGCTTGATCGGGGGTTGCTGTCGGTGATCGATCAGCTACCGGACTGCGTGGGTGTCGCGCTGGGTGTTGATCGTTTGCACATGGTATTGGCGGACGCCAATGGGCTTGATGAGATCGATTCGACCAGCGCTTTGTAGTAACTGTTAACTTATTCCTTATCCCACTTCTAACGGGGTGTCCGGGTGATTTCCCCATTCGGACCAGGACCCATCGTACGCACGGATGTCATAACCCAGTTGGCGACCCAGCACGTACGTCAAGCCGCTTCGATGATGCGTCTGGCAATGCGTGATGACGCGTTTATCCCTGGTGATACCCAAGGCTTCGAGCACGTCTTGAAGGTCTTTGCGTGTCCTGTGACCATTCTCCGGGTCCATCGTCGCGAGCCAGTCCAGATTGATGGCTCCCGGTATACGCCCTGCCCGCCTGGACCCCGAACGCAGTCCCTGGTGTTCTTCGCGTGATCGAGCGTCCCAAATGACGATCTCGGGATCACCGAGGCTGTCATGGACCTCCGCAAGACTAGCGATGAACTTGGTGTCGGCGGTCAGCTGTACCTGTGTTTGCTCAAACGTTGGCACCGTGGTCGTGACTTCCCTACCGTCTGTCAGCCAAGCGATCAGTCCACCGTTGACCAACCCCTTTTTCTCATGGTTTATGACGTCGAGAATCCATAGAAATCGACCTGCCCAGCCGCCGCCTTCATCGTCATAAGCGATGACGAGCTTGTCCTTATCGTAACCGATCGACTCGAGTATGCGGACGAGTGAATCGGGATGCGGTAGTTTTCCCGGTGCCGGTGGTTGCCCTAGAGTGAGGGACGCAGGTTGAATATGTCTTGCGCCAGTGATGTGGCCTCGATCGTAGTTGTCATCGGAACAGACATCGATCAACAGGACGTCATCAGACGAGAACAATGATGCCAGCTTTTCGGTCTCTATCAGCTCAGGTGGCGGTAACTGGGATGGCACTATGAACCTCTCTTCCTGTTGCGGTGCTGCGACAGTGGTGCTGATGGAACTGGTGGATCCGTCCGGCAGTCCACGGGAGATACCCAATGCGTGCCGTTCAGCCATCGGCCCGCTTCGGCGGATAATAACGACAAGCGGTAGCATTCGAAACCTGTGTTTACAGTCTCAAAATGGCGCGACCGCTGCGCATTCAGTAAAATAGTGGCATTCATAGTTTGTGGTTGGAAGAGATCGGTTGGAAGAACTGACATATTCAGAAAACCTTGTGTGGATAGATCTTGAAATGACCGGCCTCGATCCGGAGGTTGAACGCATTATTGAGATCGCCGTGATCGTTTCGGACTCATCGCTCAAAGTTCTGGCAGAAGGGCCTGTGGTCGTCGTGAAGCAGCCAGACGCGTTGCTTGAAGCAATGGATGATTGGAATACCGCGCATCACACTGCATCTGGCCTAGTTGATCGTGTGCGGAGTGAAGGGATTGCGGAAAGCGAGGCGGAGCAGGTTGTGCTCAAGTTCATCTCGGACTATGTCGAGCCGGGCCGTTCCCCACTCTGTGGAAATTCGATCGCCCAGGATCGCCGTTTCCTGGTCAAATATATGCCGACGCTCGAATCTTATCTGCACTATAGAAACCTGGATGTCAGTACGATCAAAGAGCTGGCGATCCGCTGGCGCCCTGACATTTTTCATAAATTCAAAAAGCAGAACCATCACCGCGCTATGGATGATGTTCGTGAGTCGATTGATGAGCTGCGCCATTACCGGGACCACTTCCTGCGAATTAAAGACTGACGGATTTCTGTGACCGCACCATGGCCGCTGTCTCACCGCCGCGCTTTGTCTTCACCCTTTCGAGCCTGTTGTGTTAGTGCCCAGCTGATGTGTTCGGCGATAAGGTCATCGACCGTCTCCTTTTTCTTGGCAAGCGCAGCAATGATCGCAGGGTTGTATCGGGCGTTACCAAGCGCAATGGCAATATTACGCAGCCATCCCTGGTATCCAGTTCTACGAATCGCGCTTCCCTCGGTGCGCTGAAGGAAATCCGATTCAGACCAACTGAACAACTCGAGTAAACTCGATCCGTCGAGACGATGGCGAGGTGTGAAATCCACCTCGTCTGTGACGCGTGCATAGCGGTTCCAGGGACAGACGAGTTGGCAGTCGTCGCAACCGAAAATCCTGTTACCGATCAGGGGTCTTAGTGACATGTCTATACTTCCCCTGAGCTCGATCGTCAGGTAGGAGATGCATCGGCGCGCATCGAGTTGTTGGGGACCGATAATGGCATCTGTTGGGCAGATATCGATGCAGGCACTGCAGGACCCACAGTGGTTGCTTGTATGCGGTGTGGAACGCGGCAGTGCAAGATTCGTAAAGATTTCGCCGAGGAAAAACCAGGACCCGGCTTTTCGATTGATGAGGAGTGTATTTTTTCCAATCCATCCGAGGCCAGCTTTTTCGGCCAACGCCTTTTCGAGTACCGGTGCGCTGTCGGTGAAAGCCCTGGCTTCGCCGTGCTCGATACCATGCCTGGCTAAAAATCCCTCTGCAGATTCCCAGAGCCGTGTGAGCCGTTTTCGAATGATCTTGTGATAGTCACGACCCAGGGCGTAGCGTGCGACGTAGGCGTCGGTGTCAGTCGCAAGAATACGATCCGACGGGATTGCGTGAGGCTTGTGATCCATCCGCACGACAATCACGCTTTCCGTACCCGGAATCAGTTCGTGGGGGCGGCTTCGTCGGGTCCCATGACGAGCCATGTAGCTCATCTCTCCGTGATGATGATTGTCCAGCCAGGCCGCGAGATGGCGTTCGTGCTCGCCCAGTTGAGTATCGCAAATACCCATCTCATCGAACCCTAGTTCACGTGACCTTTGCGCAAGATGGGCAACCAGCGCGCTGGCCAGTTGGCTGGGGATCTGTGGCGGGGACGCTTTCGTGACGTTTTCAGGCATGGGTGTCAAAGATATGAAACTTGATCAGATGTTGGGGGTTTGGGTTCTCAATTGCCTATAATCGCGCAAGCGATGGACGAATCACAAACAAACGAGAATGAAACGGAAGACGACACGCCTCAGTGGCTCTATACGGGTGGAGCGGTGCGGGCGATGGATGCGTGGGCAATTGCCAATCTGGGGGTGTCCGGTCTACGCCTGATGCGCCGTGCGGCGCAAGCCTGCGTGCAGAAGATCGCAGACCTTTGGCCAGAGGTACACAATATTGCAGTTTTCTGTGGCAAGGGTAATAACGCAGGTGATGGTTATCTCATTGCCGGCATCCTTGCAGAAAGAGGGTACAGCGTCACGGCGTTCGAAGTATCACCACATGATCAACTCGTCGGAGATGCGGCATCAGCCTACGAGTTTTGTGTCCAGACTGATTGTCTGAGGACCGAAGGGTATGGCTTGCCAAAAGAACACCAAAGGTTTGATCTCGTCGTTGATGCGTTGCTGGGTACTGGTCTCAACGGCGACTTACGCGACGATTACCAGGCGGCAGTTGATCACATCAATGCACTATCACGACCGGTTATCGCGGTCGACCTGCCTACGGGTCTTTGTGCGGATAGTGGTAGACAATTGGGACGCGCGGTGCAAGCAACGGCGACCGTGACGTTTATCGGTCATAAGCGAGGACTCTTCACCGGAGATGGTCCCGATTGCTCGGGTGAGATCATCTGCGACGATTTGGGGGTCCCGGGCGATGTTGATCAATATCTGGATGACAATATCACGCGTGATCCAGGCTACCGGGTCAGCCGCCTGTCACTATCGCTTTTGATGAGGATGTTTCCCAACAGAGCACGCAACAGTCATAAATATAAGTTTGGTCATGTCTTAGTGATTGGTGGCAATAAGGGGATGTCAGGTGCCGTTTTGATGACCGCAGAGGCGGCTCTCCGTTCGGGTGCAGGAATCGTCAGTGTCGCGACACATCCATCTCATGCGTCTGCCCTGGTAACACGTCGGCCGGAACTGATGTGTCGCGGTATTGAGACCGATGCCGATCTTGAGCCAATGCTTGATGCGGCCTCGGTAGTCGCAATAGGTCCTGGACTGGGTAAAAATGAATGGGCTGTGCAGCTTCATGCAAGCGCTCTGGACCATTGCAGATCAACTGGCAAACCGATGGTGATCGATGCGGATGGATTGAATCTTCTGGCCCTTAACGAGCGTGTCGAACAAAGTTGGATCCTGACTCCCCACCCGGGCGAAGCTGAGCGATTGCGACCCGGGAGTCGTCAAGGAGATCGTTTTGATAGTGTGCGACAGATTCAGGAACAATTCGGTGGTCACGTCCTGTTGAAGGGCGCAGGGACTACGATCTTTGACGACGATGGTCTCGCGCTATGTCCATATGGGAATCCTGGCATGTCCGTCGCCGGGATGGGTGATGTGTTGACGGGGGTTATCGCTTCAATGTGTGCACAGGGTCTGGGTCCGGCAACCGCGATCCGACTTGGGGTCTGTCTGCATGCTAGGGCCGGAGATGTGGTCGCAGATCATGAGGGCCCTAGAGGAATGTTTGCGACTGATCTGCTGCCGGTACTAAGGCGGCTCGTCAATCACATCGATGTCAGTTAATTCCACCAAGGAGTTCCGTCTGACACTGTCGGACGAAACCGCGACGGAAAGGTTAGGGCTTGTGCTCCATCAGATGATGGTGCGAAGCCAGTGTTCGGGAGCCCCTGATGGCGAACGAAAACATGGACGCTGGGTTGTGTTCCTTCGCGGTCAGTTGGGGGTAGGAAAAACGACGTTGGTCCGTGGTCTGATGCGCGGGTTCGGTTACATGGGAGCCGTCAAGTCGCCGACGTTCACGCTTGTCGAGCCCTACGAGTCAGATGACTACCAGGTATATCACTTCGACCTCTATCGCCTTGTGGAACCCGAGGAATTGGAATTTGTCGGACTGGATGACTACCTCGGTGGCGAGATGTCCTCGAGATCCATCGTCCTCATTGAGTGGCCAGAGCGCGGCGGAACTGCGTTACCAGAAGCTGATCTCGATATTGATATCGGGATTGCGGGTCGCGGACGTTGGGCTCGACTGACGGGGACATCGTCTCGCGGGCGCGAGGCCGTCACGTCAATATCGGGTCAGTGGGCAGATATCGAGGGGCAGGGTGCTGAACGATCCTGATTCCGGGGGCGATAAAGGGTTTTACCAAGGGACGACTCCTTGTTAGGGTCAGGCATTGAAAGAGAGCGACGACGGTACTTTCGGGTTGCAGTCTGAAATTCACAGATCTGTGATAAAACGGATCCTCTGTGGGATCCTGATGATGCTCTTGGTGGCCGACGCGATAGCAGCTGCTGTCATTGAGAACATCCGTGTCCGTAATACACCAGAACGTACACGGGTCGTTCTCGATGCCAGCGCGCCTCTGGAGCATAAGGTCTTTACGCTGCCTTCGACAGATCAAAAACCAGACCGTCTGGTCATTGATGTCCCGGAAGCCAAACTGAGCTTCGACACTCAGGCAGTGGATGTTGGTGATGGGCCTATCCTTGGACTGCGCACTTCTCAAAAAAGTCAGAGTGTTCGGATTGTGCTGGATCTTGATGCGCCAGTCAGACCACGATCTTTTGTTTTGTCGCCGATTCTCAACCTCAACCTCAGTGATCGACTGGTCGTGGACCTCTATACAAAGGAACAGCAATCACCAGTGCAACGTGTCGAGCGCCTGACTAACCAGATGCGCGACGTCATTGTGGCGATTGACGCTGGTCATGGTGGAGACGACCCGGGTGCCATCGGTCCGGATAAGTTGTACGAAAAGGTGGTGGTGTTTGAAATCGCCCAGAAGATGGCACAGATGTTTGACGATGCACCGGGCTTTAGGGCGTTGATGATTCGAGAAGGCGATTACTATCTTGCACTGCGGGAACGAACCGCGAAAGCGAGAAAGGGACGCGCCGACATTTTTCTGTCCATTCATGCTGATGCCTTCAAGACAGCAGATGCACATGGCGCCTCGGTGTATGCCATTTCAGAAAAGGGTGCGACCAGTGAGACCGCGCGATGGCTGGCAGAGAAGGAGAACCGCGCTGATCTGATTGGCGGTGCCGGTGAAGTCACGCTGGACGATAAGGATGATCTTCTGGTGGGTGTGCTTCTTGATCTATCGATCACGGCAAGTCTCTCACAAAGCCTTGAGATGGGTGGCAAAGTACTGTCGGCGATCGAACCGATCAACCGACTCCACAAGAAGCAGGTAGAGCAAGCCAGTTTTGCTGTTCTGAAATCTCCTGATATCCCCTCGCTGCTTGTGGAGACAGGGTACATTTCGAACCCGAGAGAGGCGCGACGGCTTGCGACTGAACAACACCAGCACAGAATGGCGCACGCCATTTTTTCAGGAGTTCGGGACTATCTCTCGGACAATCCACCTGAGGGTACATGGCTTGCGTGGAAAAAGAGTGATATGCACGTGGAGGCGCTGAGCTATCGAATCGTCAGCGGGGATACGCTATCGGGTATTGCGGACCGACATCGCATTTCTGCCTCAAGACTGAGGGAGGTCAACGGTCTGTCAGGGGACCTGATACGCATTGGCCAGGTGCTGAAGATTCCGGCAAGCTGAAAGTTATGGCGTTTATACAACAACTGGATGAACGGCTGATCAACCAGATTGCAGCTGGAGAGGTGGTTGAACGGCCCGCTGCCGTGGTCAAGGAACTGCTCGAAAACGCGCTTGATGCAGGGGCAGATCGAATCGATGTTGTACTTGAAGAGGGTGGGATACGCCTGATTCGGATCAGAGACAACGGCATAGGTATCAGTCATGACGATCTGCCATTGGCAGTATGCCGACACGCCACCAGCAAAATTCAGACACTGGATGATTTGGAAGGGGTCGCGACGTTGGGTTTTCGCGGCGAGGCACTTGCCAGCATTGCGTCTGTGTCGCGGATGACTCTGACCAGTTGTACGACGCATGATGTAGCAGAGGGTGCCAGTGTTGTGGTGTCGGGTCCTGATCAACGACCGGTCCTTTCACCAGCACCGCATCCTCGGGGTACGACCGTCGAAGTCAGCGACCTTTTCTTTAACACACCTGCAAGACGCAAGTTTCTGCGGACTGCGAGAACGGAATGGGGGCGGATTGACGAGGTGATTAGGAAGATCAGTCTTAGTCATCCATTTATAGATCTTCGGGTTACCCACAACGGCAAAGCCTCTCGTCACTACCTGCCCACTCGTGCTGAGGATGATGCTCTGCGTCGGGTGGCGGCGGCGTTTGGTGAGGATTTTGCGAAACAATCGACGGCTATCGAAGTCAGTGCAGCCGAGTCTTCGCAGTCTGAGGGCATGAGTGTTCATGGCTGGGTTGCCTGGCCAACGTACTCACGTAGCCAACCGGATCAGCAGTACTTTTTCATCAACGGGCGTATGGTCAAAGACAAACTGATCACCCATGCGGTGAGGTCTGCGTACCACGACGTGCTGTTCCATGGCCGACACCCTGCGTACGTGCTATTCCTTTCACTTCCGCCGAAATTGGTTGACGTAAACGTCCATCCTGCGAAGCACGAAGTTCGATTCCGTGAGTCGCGCATGGTGCACGACTTCCTTTTTCGATCGATCCATGGTCAGCTGGCGTCGCTTCGGCCCGAGGACCAGACGTTTGTGTCAGATCCAGCAACATTGGTCGGTGGGCCAGTGCTCGCGTCCGAGTCATCATCGCCCTATGCCGGTTTGCAACATCAGAGCGGGTTGCTATTGAGTGCTCGCAGCTCTGCCTCGAGCCATTCGGTGTCTGAGACGTTAGCACGCTATGGACAACTTTTGGCGTCGGTGCCGGATGACGCTGATATACCGCCACTTGGCTACGCCCTAGCCCAGTTGCACGGGGTCTATGTGCTTGCTCAGAATCGAGACGGACTTGTCATTGTTGACATGCATGCCGCCCACGAACGCATTGTATACGAGCGTATGAAACAGACCCTCGACGATGAAACGGTCCAGGTGCAGCCCCTGCTGCTGCCGTTGACACTCCATCTGAGCGAA